>CANQUO010000052.1 GCA_947627085.1 uncultured Oscillospiraceae bacterium | reverse complement strand
GGCGTGTGCACAGCCGTCAGCCGGTGGCCGTGGGCGTGTATATACCCCTCGGGGCCGCCGTCGATGCTTATCTTCACGTCCCCGTCCACCACATAGGAGGCCGAGGCCCGGCCCACCTTGTCCTCGTCGCCGACCTGGGCTATGGCGTCCAGAATGAGGTGGAACATGATGTTGGTGCTTATCTCAAAAAAGGCGGGGTCCGAAAGGGCGTCGCCGGTGGGCCGCAGATACTCCGTCAGCTTGTTTGTGAGCTTCGTAAACTCATTAAGCAAAAAGCCGATCTTCGTAAAGCCCTTCGATGGTATCGGCGTCACCGTCCCGTCGATAAGGCCGTTGAACTTCTTGCAGGAGCCGAAGGGCAGCTTTATGTCGCACTTATCACAGCCCGGGGTGACGGTGCAGACGCCGCCTGAGAAGCTTATGGTCCCCTCCGGCCCGCCCTTCACGGCTATGCCGACGGAAATATTTTTGTTTTCAATGAGCTTTTTGCACTCCCCGTCCAGCTCGCACAGCTTCGAAAGCCCGCCCAGCACCGCGAAGAGATTTATATACGCCAGCGCTCTCTCGTCCATCATACCGCCTCCAAACGCGTAATTACATGTATTATAAATGTTTTTCAGCAGTATTTCAACCCCCGAAAACAAATTCTTCCCCGCCCCGGGTATCCTGCGTATAAAAATCTCTCCTCCCTGAAAAGAGAGGAGAGAACAGCTTGTCAAAAAACAATCAAAACAATTTTCGCGGCGGCATGTACGTCGCGAAAATTACCTTTTGTTTTGCGGAGTGTGCGGCCCCTCGGGCCGTGCGCGGAGCAAAACGGCAGGAAACAGTCACGAATAGGCCCGCAGGCCTTTTCGTGACTGTTTCCGCACGTTACCCTTGTCGGAAAAAGGCCGTAAGGCCTTTTTCGACAGCCCAAGCGATTACGTGAGCTCCAGATAGAGGTCCTTATACTGTCTCGCCGAAACGTCCCAGGAGACGTCCTTGGACATGTTCCGAAGGACCATCTCGTCCCAGTAGTCCCTGTTTTCGAAAAACAGCGTCTTTGCCCTGTTGATGGCGTCAAGCAAAAGTCCCGCGTCGTAGCGGTCGAAGGTGAAGCCATTGCCGGTGTTCTCGAACATGTTGTAGGGCTCCACCGTGTCCCGAAGCCCGCCGGTCTCCCGGACGATGGGCACCGTGCCGTAGCGCATGGCGTTTAATTGCGTAAGTCCGCAGGGCTCAAACCGGGAGGGGACCAGCAGGGCGTCCGCGCCGGCGTAGATGCGGTGGGACCGGGCCTCGTCATACATTATGTTGGAGCACACGTTGCCCCGGTAGGCGCTCTCGAAATACCTGAAGGAGTCCTCGTACCTGGCCTCGCCGGTGCCCAGGACCACCACCTGGGTGTGCTCGTCCACGACGGCGGGGATTATGGCGTTCACCAGGTCCAGGCCCTTCTGGTCCGTAAGGCGGGAGATGAGCCCGATGACCATCTTGTGGCCGTCCACCTGAAGTCCCAGCTCCTCCTGAAGGGCCCGCTTGTTCTCCTTCTTTTGCTCGATGGCGTCGGCGGCGTCGTAATTTACGGCAAGGCTCCTGTCGGTTTTCGGGTCCCACATGCCGTAGTCGATGCCGTTGACGATGCCCCGGAGCTTGCCGGAGTGGTACCTTAAGTGGGCGTCCAGCCCCTCGCCGTACTCCGGGGTCTGGATCTCCCAGGCGTAGGTGGGGCTGACGGTTGTGATGGCGTTTGCGTAGGTGAGCCCGCCCTTGAGCATGTTGGCGTCCACCCAGTTTACGGTGAGCGCGTCCTTGTTGAACACGTAGTCCGGAAGGCCGGACCAGTAGCGGACGGTGGGTATGTTGTATATGCCCTGGAACCGGAGGTTGTGGATGGTCAGTATGACCTTTGAGGACGCAAGCTTAGTTGTGTCGAACATGGTCCTCAGATATACGGGCACAAGGCCCGCCTGCCAGTCGTGGCAGTGGATTATGTTGGGCGTCCAGTCCATGTAGTTGAGGGCCGCCAGCGCGGCCTTCGCGAAATAGCAGTACTTGGGGATGTCGTCCACCAGGTTGGTGTAGGGGTTGCCCCAGCCGAAAAACTCCTCGTTGTCGATGAAGTCGTAGACCACGCCGTCCCAGACGTACTCCATTATCCCCACGTAAAATGACCGGCCGTCGGCGCACAGGTCCATCTGGAACGCCCCACGGTAGATCATCTTCTCCTGATACTCCCACGGGATGCACTTATACCGGGGCAAAATCACCTTCACGTCGCAGTTTTGCTTCACCAGCGCCCGGGGCAGAGCGTACATCACGTCGCCCAGCCCGCCGGTCTTGACAAAGGGGTAGCACTCAGAGCCGATAAAGGCCACACTGCGCCTCGGCGTCGTCCACTCCTCCACGGGCTGAGCCGCCACGGGAGCGGCCTCAACCACGGGGACCTCTTCGGTTACCGTCTCCGTGACCTTCGCCTTCACATTCCTGGGCTTTTTCTCCGCTTTTGGCTTGGCCGGGGTCTCGGCCTTGGGCTTCGCGACGGACTCCGTTTTGACCTTTACGGCGGTTTCGGCCTTGGTTTTCGCGTTGGTCTCGGCCTTGGCCTTCGCGGCTGTCTTTTTATTTTCCGTGCTCTTTTCGGATTTATTTGCTGACATATGGCGCCTCCAAATTAAAATAAGTCGGGTCTCCGGCGTCCGCCCGAAGGCGGGGAATATCCCGGAAACGGCGTGAATAAGTTTTTTATCTGGCATAATATTGTATCACACCCTCCCCCACAATTCAAGCCGCGCCGGTGGAAAAATCCGGTGACAGGCTTGAAATCTCCGCGCCGGAGGTGTATGATCGTGTCGAAAACCGCAAAGACGGGAGGCGGTCTGATGGCGTTAAAAACGGCGGACCTTGTGATGTTCATGGGCCAGTCGAATATGGCCGGCCGGGGCGTAGCTACGGCGGAGCACCCGGAGACGGCCCCGGAGCTCATCCCGGGCGCGGGGTATGAGTACCGTGCCGTTTCGGCGCCGGGGAGGCTCGTGCCCATCGCGGAGCCCTTCGGGCGGTGGGAGAACCGCCCCGGGGGCATAGACGACGGGGACATGAAAACCGGCTCCATGGTCACGGCCTTTGTAAACGAATATTATTCCCGGACCGGCGTGCCGGTGGTGGGGGTGTCGGCCTCAAAGGGCGGCAGTGTCATCGCCCAATGGCGGCCCGGGGCGGCGTATTTTGAGGACGCCGTCTGGCGGCTTTCGTCGGCGGAGGATTTTCTGCGAAAAAGCGGCGTCGCCGTCCGCCACGCCTTTATGCTCTGGTGTCAGGGGGAATCGGACGCCGACATCGGCAACATGGGGGAGGAGTACAGGCGCGACTTTACGCTGATGCTCGATGCCATGACCGCCCGGGGCATCGAACGGTGCTTTCTTGTTAAAATAGGCCGGTTCAACGGCCGGGGCCGCTCCTACGCGCCCATGCGCCGGCTCCAGGAGCGCATCGCCATGGAGGATAGCCGGGTCACCGTGGCATCGCGGCTGTTTGAGACCATGCTTGACCGCGGGCTTATGAAGGACCGGTTCCACTACCTCCAGCGGGCCTACAACGAGGTCGGCCGGGACGCCGCCGAGACCGTGGCGGGGTATCCATGGCAGGAGGGGTGAACGGACAAAAAACCGCCTGTTTTCGCGGCTGAGTCAGTCCACGAAAACAGGCGGTCTATTTATTTTTTCATAAGTCCCGCGCCGGCGTTCCAGGCCTTGCCGATTTGCTCGCCAACGGCGTAGTAGCCGTTTCGCATCTGGTCAAAAAGGAAGGTATCCAGCTTACCGGCGTCCACCCGGCCCTTCTCGTCCAGCACCCGCTCGTCGGCAAGGACGTTGACGATCTTTCCCAGCACCCGAAGTCCGTAGGGCTCGTCCTCCATCCGCTCGACGGTGCACTCCAAAGTCAGTGGGTACTCCTCAATGACCGGCGCGTCCACACGCTCGCTTTTCACCGCGTGCAGGCCCGTGCGCTCGAATTTGTCCGGCACCTTATTGGCGGAGGCGATGCCGAAGAAGTCCGACGCCTCCATTGTGTCCCTCCCCGGGACCGCCAGAGTGAAGGCCCCACGAGCCCGGAGGTTCGCCACTGTCTTGTGGTCGACCTCCAGATTGAGGGCCACCATGTCCTCGGCGCAGATACCGCCCCAGGCCATCATCATCTCGTCAACAGACCCGTCCTCGTTGTAGGTGCCGAGCATGTACGCCGGCATCGGGAAGAGATAGGGCTTGACTCCAAGGTCCTTTTTCATGCTTTTTGCTCCTTTGGTACAATATTACGCTATTGGCTCGCCCTTGCCGTTAAAGAGGGGCAGATGCTCAAGGAAAATGATATCGTCCCGCTTGGCCGCGTCGCCCTCGGCGAGTATCGCCATCTTGCCCACCACGATACCGCCGGCCTCGTGGACCAGCTCCTCCACCGCCGCGATGGAGCCGCCGGTGGAAATGACGTCGTCGATGACGAGGACCCGTTTGCCCTTTATCGCCCGGGCGTCGTTGCCGTCCATATAGAGGTACTGGGTGCCCTCGGTGGTAATGGAGTGGTCCTCCACCTTGAACACGTCGTGCATGTATGCCTTGGCCTTCTTGCGCACAAGGAAGTACTCGTTCCTGCCGCTCTGGCGGGCCATCTCGTGGACCAGGGGAATGGCCTTGGCCTCCGGGGCCACCATGTAGTCAAACTCCGGCGCCTTCTTGAGGAGCGCCCCGGCGCAGGCGCAGGTGAGCTCCACGTCGCCGAAAATGACGAAGCCGGCGATGGTGAGATTTTCGTTCAGGGGACACAGCGTGAGCTCGCGGGTGAGGCCCGCGATATTGAGTGTATAGGTCATGGTATCATCTCCGTTGAATTTTTTTACCACCGCTATTATAGCACTACGTGTCAATGCAGTCAAAAGGTTTTGCAAAAAATCGGGTAAAAATTGTTCATTTCTCCAAAACATTCGGAATAATTTATAAAATTGAATTTGCTATGGATTTTTTTGTTCTTTTGTGGTATATTGGCGCAGTAGTAATTTAATTCCCTGGCTTAGGGATATTCGAGCGTGGAAACAGCATTTTTTGAAGTTTTCACGTTTTTTTTTTCCGAGGCCCGGGAAAAACAAAAGAAGGAGAATCTGATCTATGGAGAAACTCTTCAAGCTCAAAGAGAACGGCACCACGGTCCGCACCGAGATCGTGGCCGGTCTCACCACCTTCATGACCATGGCCTACATCATCGCTCTGAACCCGAACCTCATCGTGCTGTTCAACAACACGAGCTTTGAGGCCGACACTCAGGCGGCATGGAACGGTGTGTTCATGGCCACCTGCCTCGCCTCCGCCGTGGCGATGCTCTGCATGGCCTTCCTGGCCAACAAGCCCTTCGCCCTGGCCCCCGGCATGGGACTCAACTCCTATTTCGGAGTCGTCATCGCCCAGATCGCCGGAGCCGCCGGATGCTCCATGCTCGTCGGACTTCAGGCGGGCCTGTGCATCATCCTTATCGAGGGCATCGTGTTCGTCCTCCTGTCCGTGTTCAACATCCGCGAGAAGATAGTCGACGCCATTCCCCTCGGCGTGCGTCTGGGCATCGGCCCCGGCATCGGCCTTATGCTCATGAACATCGGCTTCGGCTCCAACGCCGGCGTAGGCCCCAGCAACGGCCTCTATGTCATGCGCGACTTCTTCGGCGCCCTCTCCGCCAGCTACGGCAAGGAGCAGATGGGCGACAGCTGGGCCCCCATGGTCCTCACCGTCGTGACCATGTTCATCGGCCTCTTCCTCATTATAATCCTGGCCCATTACAAGCTTAAGGGCGCGGTGCTCGCGGGTATGCTGGGCGCCTCCGTCCTCAACTGGGCCGGTCAGGCTATCTTCCTTGACACGAACCCCTTCGCCAACCTCAAGACCGCCAGCTGGCTGCCTCCCTTCGGCGACATGGCCAAGACCACCCTTTTCAAGTTTGATTTCGCCACCCTCTTCTCCATCGGCTGGGGCACCGTGATACTCCTTGTGATCACCTTCTGCATAATCGACATGTTCGACACCATCGGCACCGTGGTCGCTACCGCCAACCGCGCCGGCATGACCGACAAGAACGGCAACATGCCCAAGATGCGCGAGACCCTCCTCTCCGACGCCATCGGCACCGTGGCCGGCGCCTGCACCGGCACCTCCACCGTAACCACCTTCGTGGAGTCCGCCTCCGGCGTTGAGGCCGGCGGACGCACCGGCCTCACGGCCCTGACCACCGGCGTTTTGTTCCTGGCTTGCATCTTCATCAGCCCCATCGCCGCCATCATTCCCCCCGCCGCCACCTCCGCGGCCCTTATATATGTGGGCATCCTGATGCTCAGCGGCATCAAGAACATCGATTTTTCCGATATGGCCATCGCCGCCCCCGTGTTCATCATGCTTCTGGCCATGCCCATCTCCAGCTCCATCGGCCACGGCATCGGCTTAGGGCTCATCACCTACACCGTCATCAAGGTGTTCACCGGCAAAGCCAAGGACGTCTCCGTCCTCACCTACATAATCTCCGTTCTCTTCCTCGTAAAATTCTTCCTTGCCATCTGAGCAAAAGGTCGCGCCTTTTAATCACATAAAACCCCGCCGCCGGGTTTGGCCCCCGGCCATAAAACAAAATACCGTTTGCGCTTGTCCCCGCTCGACTTAAGCCCGGCAGGGACAGCGGACAGGAACGCTCCGGCCGATCGCCGGAGCGTTTTCTATTCGATATGGCCGGAGTTTTAAATAAAAACTCGCTCAACCGTCTTACCGGACAGTAGATTTCTTCCCATTTGGGTGGTATAATGTTAAATGCCGGGTGGGCGGCTGTTCGATAAAACGGGGTTTGAGGTGGAATAATGGCGTCGAGTAAAGAATATTTAGAATTTATTTCAGGGCAATTATCCGAATTGGACGAAATTACATTTCGGGCTATGATGGGAGAATTTATCATCTATTACCGCGGCAAAATCGTAGGCGGTATCTATGATGACAGGTTGCTTGTAAAGCCAATAAAAGCAGCAATCAGCTATATGCCAACAGCGACCTATGAATTACCCTATGAGGGAGCAAAAGAGATGTTGTTGGTAGATGAAGTTGACAACAGAGAGTTTTTGACAGGTTTATTCAACGCCATGTATGAGGAACTTCCCACGCCAAAACCGAAAAAGAAGAAATAGGCAACCTCCCGTTTTTCGAGGCGTCGCAAAACCATTTAGGGTTCAAAGGGCACACTTCTATATATTAACGGGGTCGCGCCGCTTCGCGGCTATTCCCGCAAAGCTTGACAAAACCTTCTTATGATGCCTCACCGTTCCCCGGCGGCACTTTTTTATTGTAATTTCAGCCGGAATATGCTATTCTTTCTTTGACAATTCCGTGGAGGCGAGGCTGTGAAATATCCCACCGACGAGGTCCTTGAGACGGCGCTGGAGGCCGGGCACATACTTTTGGAGAGCGGCGCGGAGATATTCCGGGTCATGGAGACCATGCGCCGTATCTCCCGCTACTACGGCGTGGACGAGGACCACAAGGAATTTTACATACTGACAAACGCCATCTTCGCCTCGGGGGAGTCGAGCCACGGGCACTTTGCCAAGGTCCAGCCCTGCCGGGTCCGGGACGCCAGGCTTTCCCGGGTAGTGGCCATAAATCAGCTCTCCCGTGAGATCGAGCATGGCAAATACACCCTCCCCCAGGTCCGGGAGGAGCTTGCGCGCATACGCAACATGCCCGACCCGCCGCGCGCCCTTCAGATTTTCGCCTCCGGCGCGGGCTCAGCGGCCTTCTGCTGTATGTTCGGCGGGGGCGTAAGCGAGTGTATCGCCGCTTTTTTGGCGGGGCTGGCGCTCTACGTCTTTGTGCTCTACGTCTCCGTGCCCCACATGTCCAAGATTTCCGGCAACCTAATCGGCGGGGCGCTGGTGACGCTCCTTTGCGCCCTAATGCGCTCGGCGGGGCTGGGTCAGGACCTGAACACCATGATAATCGGCGCCATAATCCCCCTCATCCCCGGCGTGTCCTTCACCAACGGCATCCGCGACATCGCCGACGGGGACTACATCTCCGGCGTGGTGCGGCTCCTTGACACGCTCCTCGTCTTTCTCTGCATCGCCGTGGGCGTGGGCGCCGTATTCACCGTGTACCGCCACATATGGGGAGGGATGCTGATATGACGCTCTTTATTCATTTCCTTGCCGCCGCCACGGGCACCGTGGCCTTCGCCCTCATCTTCGACGTGCCGCCCAAATACTACCCCCTCTGCGCCCTCATCGGCGGGGCCGGATTCTGGCTGGCCGAGTGGCTCATGACCCTGGGCCTCTCCCAGACGGAGAGCACCTTTCTGGCCACCATCTTCCTGACCCTCTCCTCCCGTATCTGCGCCGTGTGGCGGCGCTGTCCCGTGACGGTGTTCCTCATCTCCGGCATAATCCCCATGGTCCCCGGCGCCCGGGTCTACTGGACGGCCTACTACCTGGTCATCGGCCAGCCCGACCGGGCCCTCTCCGAGGGCTTCACCGCCCTTCGCGTCGCCGTCGCCATAGTCCTGGCCATCGCCCTGACCCTGGAGATACCCAACCGATTCTTCCACCGGAAAAAGCACGATACACCCAATTGACACAATCGGCCCCTTCTCTTCAAAGAGAAGGGGCCGATTTTTAATATTGAGGACATGCGCACTGTCAGAAAAGGCTATGCCTTTTCATGCAATTGCTTTATCTCCTCCACCGCCATTTTTATAAGCGCCGACGGTGAAAAATCCGCCACGCCGACGATAATGTTGTCGCAGTGGTTGAAGGGTATGAGCACCCGCTTAGCGTCGCTCCGGGCCACGGCGGCGGCCATCTTCGGGGTTATCTCCCCCAGCATGGAGTCGGCGATCACGGCGCCGATGGGGGCGACGATGACGTCGGCCCGGCGGCAGGCCACGGCGACCGCGTTCTCGCCCGTGGCGGCCTGATGGGCTCCCGCCTTCAGCATGGCGGCGGTGGCGGCGGAGTTCGTCCCGACGGCCAGCACCGTGGCCTCGGGAAGCTCCTGGCGGACGGACGACACCAGCTGGCGGCCGATGCCGCCGCCCTGGGCGTCGATAACCAATACTGTCATTTCCCATACCTCCCGTGATTCATCCCGCTCCCACGGCCCTTTGACCGCGGTCACACTCCGCTCAATATCACCCTCGCGGTGAAGGTCCCGGCTTCGGGGTCGTATTTGAAAAGAGCGGTGCCCGAATACACCCCCGCCAGGTCCGCCACCGCCGCCATCCCGTGGCCTCCGCCGTTCCGGGTGCTGAGGAACGCCCCGGCGGGCAAAAAGCCCTCGCTGTCCGGCTCGAAGCCCTTGGCGATCCTCGCCCCGGGGCAGGAGTTCGTGACCTCCAGGGTGAAGGCCCCGTGAAACAGCCCCACGGCCACGTCGATGCGCCTCTCCCCCGACACCTTCAGGCAGGCTCTCAGGGCGTTTTCCATCACGTTGCCGATTATCACCGTCAGGTCCTCCGGGCGGACGTTCATCTCGCCGCACCGGGCCGCCACGGTGTACTCTATCCCGTCGTCTCTGGCTCTGCCGGCGTAATACTGCAAAAGGGCGTTCAGCGTCGCATCCTCGCAAAATACCTCGTTCTCCAGATGCCCCGTCTGCTCGGCAAGGGAGGAAAGATACTCCCCCAACTTGTCCACGTCCCCGTCCTCGACCAGGGAGTAGAGATAATTCCAGTGGTGGCGCATGTCGTGCCGGAGACGCGCGGCCCGCTCCATGTCCTGGCTTATCCGGTCGTACTGGAGCTTCTGGGCCTCAACGGCCCTCAGCGCGTTCTCCTCCCGGGACCTGTTCACGGCGCTTGTGAATATCATCCAGTATAAAAGCGCCTGATTGAGCACCAGAAACAGCACTATGAAGTTGCTCAGCCCCTCGTATATATCCAGCGTCATGTCCGCGGCCATCATCAGCGCCAGAAACGCCGCCGTGGAGAGGCTGGCGTAGTGGAACTCCCGCTTCATCCGCTCCGGCTCTATCTCCCGGAGGAACGACGCCACGCTTCGGCGCATGAACACGAACACCACCGGAAATATCGTCGCCATGGAGGCGGGGTAGAACATGATGTACGTTGGATCGTACACCGCCCGGATATCGCCGCCCCAGTCGGCAAACCGGGGCTCCATGAGCTTTTCGAACCTGTTGGACAGCCAGTATATGAGCGCCGCGTACAGTATAATGATGTACACCACCAGGAGCTTCTTCATTATATTTTCCCGCACAATGACGCTGTGGGCCAGCACCGTCAGGGCTATCGCCGCCAGCATGTATAGATTGGCCGTCAGGTTGAAGGCGAGATACGTCCCCGTGAAGGGCAGGTGCGTGACGGCGGGGAATATTGCCGCGGCCGCAAGCACCCAGACCGTCAGCGTAAGGTATATCCACCGCTTTTTCACCTTCAGCTTCTCCTCCCCGAAGGGCACGAAGCACAGAAGGGTGCAGGGCCACAGCTGGAGGAAAAAGCCCAGGGCGTCCACAAGATATACTTCTCCGGTCATTTGCTCCCACCCCGCCGCGAGGCCGCCATAAGGTGGAGCTCGTTAATGAGAAAGTCGTCGTACCGCTTTCTTATCGACGCCCGGTCCCGTTGCTTCACCGGCAGGACCGAGCCGTCGGACATGGTGCATGCCTCCGGGTCCATGCGGCTCACCTCGTTCATGTTGATTATCACGCCCCGGTTTATCTTCAGAAAATTCCCGTCCAGCATCCGCTCTATCTCCGACAGCGGTTGCCACACTCTCAGACACCGCCCGTCCGTCAGCCGCACCTCCATAAGGTGCCGCAGGGACTGTATGGACACTATCCGGTCGAGATACACCCGGTTGCTCTCCCTGTTGACGTTCAGCGTTATCGACCGGCGGCGGGGACCGTTCGATGTCTCCCGGCGGCTCATCGCCTCCTCCACGTCCGCGGCGGTCACCGGCTTCACAAGATAGTGCAGCGCCCCTAAGCGGAAGGCGTCCACCGCGTGCTCGCGGCTGGTGGTTATGAACACCAGGTCCGTCTCCGGGCTCAGCTCCCGCAGCTTTTCCGCCGCTTCGATGCCCGTGCCGTCCTGAAGGTATATATCCAAAAACGCCAGGTCAAAGGCCGGCTCCCGCTCCGCCGCCCGCGTCAGCTCCCCGGCGTCGGTGAAATACTCCGCCCCCGTCTCGCCCAGCGCCTCCAGCGCCTGACTCACCCGCTCAAGCTCCTGCCCGTCGTCGTCCAAAACGGCTATCCTCAGCTCCCCGGCCACCCCCGGCGCCCCCTTTTTTGAAAAATGCACAATAAATGTAGCACGATTCACGCCTTATGTCAAATACCCTCGAACAATTTCCGCGATTTCCCGCCCGGCATCGTCCGCGCTTACCCCGCCAAAGGCACGAAGCGCGTCGCGCCCGCTCTTTATTATTTTTCCCCGGGATAATTCAGCTTTGCAGCCGGTGGTTGTCGCAAGCAAAATCGGCGTCAGAGCCTTACGCAAATGGGTCCAACAACCCAAAAGCCCCCGTAAAGCTCCAATATTTTTCGCAAGCGCACGCGCCTTGCGAAAAATCCCTTTTGTCACGCAAGTGCCGCCTCCGGCGGCGCGCGGCGTGACGGCAGAAAAAATTTCCGGAATTCCAATTCCGGAAATTTTTTCGCACGTTCTCTTATTGTTGGAAAAAGGCCGTCAGGCCTTTTTCGACAGTCAGTCCAGCGCCGCCGTGATGATGGCCATGGTGTAGACCTCGTCGGCGTTGCAACCGCGGGAAAGGTCGTTTATGGGGGCGTTAAGGCCCTGAAGGATGGGGCCGTAGGCGTCGTAGCCGCCAAGGCGCTGGGCGATCTTGTAGCCGATGTTGCCGGCCTCGATGATGGGGAAGATGAAGGTGTTGGCGTAGCCGGCCACAGTGGAGCCGGGGAACTTCAGCTGTCC
>CANQUO010000051.1 GCA_947627085.1 uncultured Oscillospiraceae bacterium | reverse complement strand
GAGTTTGAGCAGATGGAGTGCGAGTTCTTCTGCAAGCCGGGCACCGACCTTGAGTGGTTCGCCTACTGGAAGAAATTCTGCATCGACTGGCTCAAGAGCCTGGGCCTTTCCGAGGAGAACATGCGCTACCGGGACCACGAGCCGGCGGAGCTGGCCTTTTACTCAAAGGCCACGACGGATATCGAGTACGCCTTCCCCTTCACCGACTGGGGGGAGCTCTGGGGCATAGCCGACAGGACCGACTATGACCTTGGCCGCCACCAGGAGGCCAGCGGAAAGGACCTGACCTACTACGACCAGGAGGCAAACGAGCACTATATACCCTATGTCATCGAGCCCTCTCTCGGCTGTGACCGGGTGGCGTTGGCATTTTTGTGCGAGGCCTACGACGAGGAGCACCTGACGGACGCCAAGGGCAAGGAGGACGTGAGGGTCGTATTGAGGCTCCATCCCTTCCTGGCGCCCTACAAGTGCGCCGTACTGCCCCTTTCCAGAAAGCTCTCTGACAAGGCCATGGAGATACGCAACGAGCTTGCCAAGTCCTTCATGGTGGACTTTGACGACGCCGGGTCCATCGGCAAGCGCTACCGGAGGGAGGACGAGATCGGCACGCCCTTCTGCGTGACCTACGATTTTGATTCCGAGAACGACAACTGCGTCACCGTCCGGGAGCGGGACACCATGGAGCAGGTGCGCATACCCATAAGCGAGCTGGAAAGCTACATCGCCCAGCGCGTGAATTTCTGAGGCGATGGGAAAGCTGTGGGACGCCGTCTGGTATAACGGCGGGAGAGGTCCGTCCGACGGGAACAACTACTGGCGCAGGTTTACCGCCGCGCACTATGTATATGTGGGCGTGATGCTCACGCTTATGGGCGCCGGTATTGGCCTTGTGGCGCTTTTCACGGGCTCCCTCTACCCGGGGAACCAGACGAGCGGCGTGTTCATTTCCTATCTCCACGAGCCGCTTATACTACTTCTGAATCTTCTGCCGGGCCTGCTGATCGTGGCGCTTGTTTACTTCGCCACGGGCAGGGCCTGGGCGGCCTTTGCCGTCAGCGGGCTTATCGTCATGGGCGGGAGCCTTGCGGAATTTTATAAGATGGGCATACGAAGCGAGACCCTTGTGGCCTCGGACCTGGGGCTCATCGGCGAGGCCGTGGACATACTTCCCAACTACACCCTGGAGCTCACGGGGCGGCCCAAGCTCGTCATATGCTCCTACATACTTGGCCTTCTCTTCGCCATTTTCCTCATGCGCGGGAAGCTTAAAAACATAAAGGTCCGCGTTGCGGGGTCCCTTCTGACCCTGGCGGCCATAGCGGCGCTTCTGCCAACGGTGTACTTCAGCGACAGCGTGGCGGCGAAGGTGGTCAACGACCACGCCGGTATCAGCATATGGGTGGAGCAACAGGTCTTTGTCTCAAAGGGCTTCGTCTACTCCTTCCTCCACTCCGTCCCCGACGCCTTCCCTGGAAAGCCGGAGGGTTACGACCGGGATGAGGCCAAGGCGGAGCTTGACAAATACACGGACAGCGGCATCGACGGGGACAAAAAGGTCGATATCATCGCCGTGATGCTGGAGGCCTACGCGGACCTCTCGGAATTTGACGAGGTGCCGGTTTACGACGAGGTCTACGCTCCCCTCCGCGAGCTCCGGAATGAGAGCCTCCACGGGCATGAGCTGTCCAACGTTTTCGGCGGCGGGACCGTGGACACGGAGCGCAACTTCCTGACCGGCTATCCACACAGCAAGGAGTACAGGGGCGTCACCGACTCCTATCTCTGGTATCTGCGGGACAACGGCTACCGTACCGAGGGCCTGCACACCGGGGACGGGTGGTTTTACAACCGGGAGAATGTGGAGAGAAATCTCGGGATGGAGGACTATTACTTTTTGGACGACTTCCCGGACTCAAACAGGACCGACGAGTTTTTCTTCAGGACCCTTACGGACATGTACGAGGGCCGGGACAAAAGCGTGCCGTACTTCAATTTCTCCGTGACCTACCAGAACCACGGATCGTACGACTCTGGGACCACCGGGGAGAGGGCGTACCTTGAGCGGGGGGACCTGAGCGAGGGAAATTACAACATACTCAATAACTACTTCACCGGCATCGCGGATACCGGCAGGCGTCTCGCCGCCTTTGTGGACAGCCTCCGGGACCGTCCGGAGCCCGTTGTGGTGGTGTTTTTCGGGGACCACCAGCCGTATCTGGGCGCGGCCTTGGAGGAGCTGGGAGTCAACATGGACCTAGGGACCGAGGAGGGCTTTTATAACTACTACTCCACCCCGTATATCATCTGGGCCAACGACGCGGCCAAGGCCGTCACCGGCGGGAGCTTCACCGGCGAGGGCGGGGACATGTCCTCCTGCTTCCTCATGGGCCGGGTATTCGAGGAGTGCGGCTGGACTGGAAGTCAGTATGAGCAGATGAACCGTGAGGTCAGAAGCCGCGTCACCATGATAAACACGGGCTCGGACGCGTGGGTGGTCGACGGGAGGCTCGTACGTAATTTAAACGAGCTTGACGGCGACACGGCGGAGCTTATCCGACGGTTCGAGTGGGCAGAATATTACACAAAGGAGAATTTCTCCTACGGGCGTCTCACGGGAGGCTGACATGGGCACGGGAGCGGAATTCGCGAAAAAGCTGGGGACAGCCGGGGCGATATTTGTCCTCGTCCTGGGCATAATTTTCACAGCGATGCTCTTTTTCTCCAGGGGCTCGACCGTGGAGGGCTATGAAAAGCCCGAGACCGATAAATATTACGCCGGACACATGGAGGAGCTTGAACGGGAGGTCAGGGAGAACCTTCTCCCGAAGGCCGGAGCGCCGGAGGTGACGGTGGAGCTTTCCGAGGGCAAAATACTTGTCTCCGGTGAGAAAGCCGAGCTCCACACGGCCAGACTTGCCATAATACACTATTTTGACGAGGACCTTTTTGAATTTAAGGAGGTGCCGGAGTGAAGGACGGATTTATAAAGGTCGCGGCGGTCACGCCGAAAATAAAGGTGGCCGACTGCGAGTATAACGCCGCGCAGATCATAAAGCTCTGCCGTGAGGCGGCCGCTCTCGGGGTGAAGATACTTGTTTTCCCCGAGCTCTGCGTGACGGGCTACACCTGCGGGGACCTATTCTTGCAGGACACGCTTTTAGACGCCGCCGAGGCGGCGCTGGGGCGTGTCGCGGCGGAGACAGGGGAGCTTGACATGCTCATCGCTTTAGGGCTTCCCGCGCGGCATCAGGACAAGCTATACAACTGCGCGGCGGTGCTCCTCCGGGGAAGGCTCCTGGGCCTTGTGCCAAAGACGCTCCTTCCGAACTACGGCGAGTTTTACGAAAAGCGCTGGTTCGAGGCGGGAAGCCCCGAGAACAGCCGGGAAGCGTCCCTCTGCGGACAGACCGTATGCTTCGGTACAAGTCAGATATTCCCGTGCTCCAACGTGCCGGGACTCACCGTGGGCGTGGAGATATGCGAGGACCTGTGGGCCTCGGACCCGCCCTCAAACCGCCTCGCCGCCTTGGGAGCAACGGTGATTTTGAATCTGTCCGCCTCCAACGAGCTTGTGGGCAAGGCCGCCTACCGGCGGGAGCTTGTTCGCAACCAGTCGGCGCGGCTCCTGTGCGCCTACGTCTACGCCGACGCCGGGGAGGGGGAGAGCTCCACGGACCTTGTGTTCGCGGGCCACGACATGGTGGCCGAAAACGGCGCTATCCTGGCCGAGAGCCGCTTTAAGACCGGCCTCGCCTTAAGTGAGATCGATATTGACCGTCTTGCCTTTGAGCGCCGCCGGAACACCACCTTCCGGGCCTCGGACAGGAATGACGGCTCTATGCGATCAGGTCTTGCCGTCACCGGCTTCACCCTTGAACGGATTCGGACCGCCCTCACACGTCCTGTGGGCCGCAGTCCCTTCGTCCCCGCAAATCGCGACGAGCGGGCCGAGCGTTGCGGGGAGATATTTGCCATCCAGACCCAGGGCCTTAAAAAGCGCGTGGAGCACATCGGGGCGAAAAAGCTTGTCGTGGGCGTCTCCGGGGGGCTTGACTCTACCCTGGCCATGCTTGTCTCCGCGATGGCGGTGAGGGAGCTGGGACTTCCCGGCGATACCCTTGTCGCCGTGACCATGCCGTGCTTCGGCACCACGGAGCGCACAAAGTCAAACGCCATGGTACTGGCCGAGAGGCTTGGCGCCCAGCTCCGGGTAGTGGATATAACAAAGTCCGTCCGTCAGCACTTTGAGGACATCGGACACGATGAGAACGACCGCTCCGTCACCTACGAAAACGCCCAGGCCCGGGAGCGGACCCAGGTCATAATGGATATCGCCAACAGCGTAAACGGCATCGTTGTGGGTACGGGCGATCTCTCAGAGCTGGCCCTGGGTTGGGCCACCTATAACGGGGACCACATGAGCATGTACGGCGTCAACGCCGGGGTGCCAAAGACTCTGGTCAGATACGTGGTGGGCTGGTACGCCGAGACCTGCAATGACGCCGAGCTTTCGGCGGTTTTGAACGACATTCTTGCCACTCCCGTGTCCCCGGAGCTTTTACCGGCGGAGAACGGCGAAATTTCCCAGAAAACTGAGGACCTGGTGGGGCCCTACGAGCTCCACGACTTCTTCCTCTACCACTTCGTCCGCTGGGGGATGGGGCCGGCAAAAATATTCCGGCTTGCCAAATACGCCTTCGCCGGGGAATATGACGGCGAGACGATCTTAAAGTGGCTCCGCACCTTCGTCCGCCGCTTCTTCTCCCAGCAGTTTAAGCGCTCCTGCCTGCCCGACGGGCCCAAGGTGGGCTCTGTGGCCCTCTCGCCACGGGGGGACTGGCGTATGCCCTCGGACGCCGTGGCGAAGGCGTGGCTCGATGAGCTGGAGAATATGAAATGAGCGAGCTCATTGCGGCCATCGCCACGGGCGCTGTCCGGTCGGCGATAGGCATCATACGCCTCTCCGGCGAGGGCGCCATCGATTGCGTCGACCGGGTGTTCCGGGCGCGCTCCGGGCGGAGGATGGCCTGTACGGGCTCGAATAAGCTGGTCTACGGCGGGGTATACGACAAAAAAGGCGAGCTTTTGGACACGTGTATGTGCACCGTCTCCCATGCCCCCCACAGCTACACCGGGGAGGATACGGCGGAGCTTCAGTGCCACGGGTCCATAGCGGCGCTGGGGGCCATACTGACGGAGCTATTTGAAAACGGCGCCCGTCAGGCCCTGCCCGGGGAATTTACAAAGCGGGCGTTTTTGAACGGCAAGCTGGACCTTGTGGGGGCCGAGGCGGTCATCGACCTTATAGATGCCGAGACCGTTGCGGCGGCGAAAAACGCCTCCGCCCAGATAGAGGGGGCCGTCACCAGGAAAACCGACGCCGTTTACGGTGAACTTCTTGACATCATCGCCCACTTCCACGCGGTGGTGGACTGGCCTGACGAGGATATCGAGGATTTCGAGGCGAAAAACTACCTTAAGACCCTGGCAACCGCCGAAAATACGCTGAAAACGCTACTCGACACCTTCGACCGGGGGAAAATCATCCGGGACGGGGTCAGGACGGCCATAGTGGGGCGGCCCAACGTGGGGAAATCCTCCCTGATGAACGCCCTTTTGGGCTTCGACCGGGCCATCGTCACCGGTACCCCCGGCACCACCCGGGACACGGTGGAGGACATCTGCCTCATTGGGGATACGAAGCTCAGGTTGGTGGACACGGCGGGACTGAGGGAAACCGAGGACGAGGCGGAGAGATTGGGCGTTTTCCGAAGCTACAAGGCCATGGAGAGCGCGCGAATCGTCGTCGCCGTGCTGGACGCCTCCCGGGCCCTCACGCCGGAGGACGTTGAAATTGCCCGGAAAGCGTCAATTATCGCCCTCAACAAATCCGATTTGCCGGTCAAAATAGAGCTCCCGCCGGAGCTTTCGGCTATCCCATCGGTCAGCGTCAGCGCCAGGACAGGGGAGGGGATAGACGGGCTCACAAGGGCCGTCGGCGAGCTTTTGCCAAGCATCGGCGACGTGCCCGCCGGGGAGATACTGACAAACGCCCGTCAGGCCGGGGAGGTGTCCGCCGCCCTTGAAAGCCTCCGGTCGGCCAAAGCCGCCATCGAGGCCGGCGTCACCCCGGACGCGGCACTGACGGAGCTGGAGGACGCCCTGAACGCCCTTGGCCGCCTCACCGGCCGCACCCTCTCCGCCGACGTGACGGACAGGATATTCCAAAGGTTTTGCGTAGGAAAATAAAACACAAGGACCGGTTTTCCCGGTCCTTAATTTATATCAGAGAATTTTCGGAAATTTTCTCGTTTGAGAGAAAATTGTAAGATACCGCGTGTATACTTAAGTCATACCTTAAGCAATCCTTGAAAGCGGGTGAATGGAGATGAACGGAGAACTGTTCAAGCTGAGCGTACGGGCATTGAAGCGAAGATGGAGGCAGGCGGTACTGCTTTTCGCGGTACTGAGCTTCTCCTTCGGATTTGCGGTGATGACCATAATGATCAACGGCAGTATGGAGGCCACGAACCGGGCCTACGCCGAGGCCAAGTATGGCCGCTACGACATTCTGATTCCCTACGGCGTGCCCGAGGACCGGGAGTGGCTGGAGAGCCGGGAGTGGCTCTTAAAGCTGGGCACCACCGTAAGCTACGGCCGGCTGGCCCTGGACAAGGACGGCAGGAACGGCCCCAGTATCGGAACGGTGGACCAGGGCTTCATCGAGCTGGGACACCTGGAGCTGGAGAGCGGCCGCTGGCCTGAATATCCCGGCGAGATCGCCATGGAGGAGTCTAAGCTCGACATGCTTAAGCTCGACAAGACATTGGGGGGCACGGTGGAGTTTACCATATACGTGCCCACGAACCACAGGGGGCTATACGTGCCGGTCCAGCGCAGCTTTAAGCTTGTGGGAATAATACGCGAGTACGCCGACGGGTGGAACTATCTGTCCGGCGGGCCAAGGGCGGCAAGCCGCACACCGGCCAGCGGGGCGATAATCACGGAGCAGGACGCCCAGAGCGTCTACGCCGAGGCCGGGGAGAGCGTGGGCCAGATCACCTACGAGGAGAACGGCGAGACGGTCACCGCAACCCTCTCTCCCCTTCTGTACCAGTACCACATAATCCGGGACAAGGACATGAGCCGGCAGGCCCGGGACGAGCTTCAGGGCTACATGAAAAAGGCGGGACGGCTGGGGCCAACCTTCAACGACGACAGCAACATCCAGAGCATCATCGGAAGGTCCGCCGAGGCCACGAGCTACTACTCAACGCTCATCCTCATCGTCACGGCATTGGGCGTTATCTGCATCTACCTTCTGCGCGTAAGGAGCGAGGCGGCCAGCCTTGCCAGGTTCAGGAGCCTAGGCCTCACAAAGCGTCAGCTTCTGCTGATGGTCTTTTATGAGACGGTCATTATCGCCCTCCCGGCCTTCGTTGTGGGCGTGGGGTTGGCCGCCGGCGGCACCGCGCTGGCGCTGGAGCTGACGGTCTACGCCGGGAGCGTGCCCGTCCGGGTGACCTTCCCTTGGAAAAAGCTCATGATAGCCGCGCTTTTATGGCTTGTGACGGTGGTCGCGGTGAGGCTGGCGGCGGTATTCGTCTCCCTGCGCACGCCCCTGACCGGGCGTATCGGCGCTCCGGGCCGCAGAGCCTGGCTCATAAGGCGCTTAAACCGCGCGCTAATATGGACACTGACGGTAGCGGTGTGCTACACGGCCCTTTTGACCTTCTCACACTCCCGGATATATCTCTATGACCTCTTTTACACAAAGGAGGCGGCCACCAACGCCACTGTCTCCCCAAAGGGGGATGAGGGGACAGTCCCCGCGAATACCGTGGACAGGCTGAGGCTTGTGGAGGGTGTAAAAAACGTCTGGGGGATCAGATATTTCGTCACGGACGTGATGGGCAAGGCCCTTGAGGAACGGGACGAGTACACCCGGCAGACGGCGCCGGTGTACGTCATAGACGACGCCGACCTTGAGTATCTCATACCCTTTGACGATCTGGAGCTCATCTGCGACAGCTTCAGCCGCGAGGAGTTTATAGCCGGGGACTCGGTGCTGGCCGTGTCCGACTCCAATTTCACCTTATCCTTCGGAAACGACCTGGACTTCGACATCATAAACTCCAGGGAGCTGCTTTTCCCGGTGGGGGACGGCGTTATAACGGCCCGGGTGGGCTACGGCGGCAAGTTCGGACGGGCGGTATACAACACCCAGGGCCGGGATATATACGACCTTCCCTACTATGACATCAACGACGGGGAGTTTTCCGGAGACCATCTCTGGGGTATACTGTGCTCGGAGAGCTTCTTTGAGCGGTTCTTATCGTCGATGCCCGAGGGACAGGCCCTGGACGGCGTATGGACTGCGGGGGAGAGGCACGACTACAACAAGGCCGTGATGACCTTCTACCCCGGCGCCACATACTTGGGGGCGGCGGAGGAGATAAACTGGATAGTTGACGAGGCGGGCCTTCGCAGTAACATAGGAAACCTGTCATCCGCGGAATCATACAGGCGCGACTTCAATCAGGTGGAGATTCAGTTCCTGGCCGGGGGGCTTTGCGTCATGTTCATAATATTCATCGTAATATTCAGCGCCATGGCCCTGGAGGCCGAGCGGGAGAGGCGGAGCGCCGGGATAATGGAGGCCATCGGCCTTTCAAAGAGCCGCCGGTACTTAAAGCGCCTCCGGTCCACGCTCAAAAGCTTCCTGTCCGCCGCGGCGGTGTCAATGGTGATGATAATCATCAAGGAGGACTTCTACCGGCCATATCTTGAATGGTTGGAGGAGGATTTCCGATATAACGGAAGGCTCCGCACGCTCTCGGAGCGGATACTTGACGAGCTCTTGTCCTGCGCCTACGGAAACTGGTACCAGTACGGCGGGACCTTCTGGCGCTTCGCCATACCGCTTGGGATATGCTTTGCGGTGATACTGGCGGCCTCCGTGTTCGCCGGCGGGCGTGTGACTCGGGGAAATCTCACGGACAGGCTCCGTGACGAGCAGTGAGGAGGGATGAGATGGACATCATACTTTCGGCAAAGGACGTGACGAGGACCTACAAGGTCTCCTCCGGCCAGGTGGAGGCCCTGAGGGGCGTGAGCTACGACTTCGAGAATGGGCTCTTCTACGCCGTCATCGGCCGGAGCGGCTCAGGCAAGTCGACGCTTCTCCATATCCTCAGCGGCCTTGACCGGCCCACTTCCGGCTCCGTTGAGGTGAACGGGACGGATTTTACAAGGTACTCCGACACGAAAATGGCCATATTCCGCCGCCGCCACATGGGCTTTGTGTTCCAGCAGTATAACCTTTTGGACGACTATAATGTGCTGACGAACATCACCATGCCCCTGACGCTGGACGGCAGGCGGGCGGATCAGGACTACCTTCAGGAGGTCACGGGCATGCTGGGCCTTTCGGACAAGCTGGCAAAATACCCCTCGGAGCTCTCCGGCGGCGAACAGCAGCGCTGCGCCATCGCCCGCTCGGTGCTGGCAAAGCCCCACATAATTTTCGCCGACGAGCCCACGGGGAATCTGGACAAAAAGGTGGGCGAGGACACCATGGGACTTCTGCGGGACTCCGCCCGCCGCTTCGGCCAGACGCTCATCGTCGTGACCCACGACCTGGACATAGCGAGAAAGGCCGACCAGGTGATACACATTGAGGATGGAAAAATCATTTAAACGGTGATATAATTAATATCCGTAATACGGGACAAAAGCTTGGTTAAAATCGCGTTTTTCCGCCGGAGGGCGGTAATGGAGGGACTAAAGTGGCGGGAAGGATACTTGTGGTAGAGGACGACCGGGGCGTGGCCGAGGGCCTCAGGGAGGTCTTTGAGGGCCGGGGCTACGGCGTGGAGCTGGCCTCGGGGACGGAGGAGGCGCTGGAGCTTCTGAGGGCCAGGACCGCCGACATGGCGGTGCTGGACGTGTCATTGGGCGCCGAGAGCGGCTACGGGCTGTGCCGCAGGATACGGGAGTTTTCGGACCTGCCCATACTCTTCCTGACCGCCCGGAGCGGCGAGGCCGACCTCGTCGAGGGCTTCGGCTCCGGCGGGGACGACTACCTGACAAAGCCCTTCCGGGTCCGTGAGCTCATCGCCCGGGTGGAGGCGCTCATGCGCCGGACCCGCTTTCGGCCCTCCGACAGGCTCGTCACCGGGGAGCTGGTCCTGGACCAGGCCACCCACACGCTGACGCTGAGCGGCGAGCCCGTGAAGCTCTCCGGGGTGGAGTGGGACATACTCTCGGCCCTGATGCTCAGCTGGCCCCGGGCCCTCACCCGGGAGGAGCTTTTCTACCGCGTTTGGGACAAGGACGCCAAATTCGTGGAGGAGAACACCCTGAGCGTGAACATAAGCAGGCTCCGGGAGAAGCTGGGCGGCCCCGAGGGCAGGGCGCGAATAGAGACCGTCCGGGGCGTGGGCTACCGCTGGGGCGTACCGGTAAGGCGGTGAGGCTATGATATTTATAGCCGTGGGGGCGACAGTCCTCCTTTTGGGCGCCGCCGCCTTCTTCCTCGTCTGGGTCCGGCGGAGGGACCGGCAGATAAAGGAGCTCACCGAAAGGCTTGAGCATTTCCAGATATACCCTGACTCGTCCCTCCCCGAGCCCGTGGGCGAGACGCTCAGGGAGGGGGACCTTCAGAACCTGATAAACCAGATATCCCGACTGGAACAGCTCCTGCTCCACCAGCGCCGCTCCGCCCTGGAGCGGGAGGGGCAGATGATCCGCTTTACGGAGAATATGGCCCACCAGATGAAAAACGCCTTGGCCGCCGCCCAGATACAGCTGGACATACTTGAGGCCGCCGTGCCGGAGACGGGCCGGGAGAGCATGGAAAAATGCCAGGCCGGCATGGAGAGGCTGAATTCCGAGCTTGACAGGGTCCTGCGCTCAAGCCAGCTTGCCGAGGGCAAGGCGACCATGAGCTTCGAGCCCGTGGACCTCCGGGCGGAGCTGGAGGTCGCCCGGGAGCACATCCTGCCCCTTGCCGGACTTAAGAACGTGGAGCTCCAGGCCGAGGGTCCGGAGCTCACCGTCTCCGCCGACTGTTTCTGGCTTGGCGAGGCGCTGGAGAACCTCATAAAAAACGCCGTGGAGCACTCGCCCGCCGGGGCTACCGTCACGGCAAGGCTCGCCGACGAGGGGACGCGGGCGCGCCTGACGGTATCCGACCGGGGCCCCGGCATCGCCGACGGGGAATTTTCCGCCCTCTTTGAGCGCTTTCGCCGGGGCGACAACGCCAAAGCCGGCTACGGCGTGGGCCTTCCGATGGCCCGTGACGTGGCCCGTGCCCACCACGGCGAGCTCACCGCGAAAAACCTCCCCGAGGGCGGCGCCGTGTTCGAGCTCACCCTCCCCATCTTCGACGGCTCCCGTCCCTACGGGGACCACACACCTCGTTAAGCTTGTCAAAAACCTTTCAAATATTTTTTCTGACGACATGTGCGTCAGAAAAAATCCCATTGTCGAAAAAGGCCGTCAGGCCTTTTTCGACAGGCTAAGACCGCCGAATACGGCGGCCTTTTGTTTTTGATGTACCGAAGTCACCCCAAAAGGCCTGAAAAACCCGCCTGATTTGTTTAATTTTTTCCTGCGCAACGCTTGAAAAATACGTGGCTCGCTGATATAATAATTAGCGGCTTTTTGCAAGACAATAAAAAAACAAAAATTTTAATACGAGGAAGGATACACAAATGGCAAAAAAGTATGTCTACCTGTTCTCAGAGGGCAACGCCAACATGCGCGAGCTCCTGGGCGGCAAGGGCGCTAACCTTGCCGAGATGACCAACATCGGGCTCCCCGTGCCCCAGGGCTTCACCATCACCACCGAGGCCTGCACCCAGTATTACGAGGACGGCCGCACCATCAACGACGAGATAATGGCCGAGGTCAATCAGTACGTCAAGAAGATGGAGGAGATGAACGGCAAGAAGTTCGGCGACCTCAACAACCCCCTGCTGGTCTCCGTCCGCTCCGGCGCCCGGGCCTCCATGCCCGGCATGATGGACACCATTCTGAATCTGGGCCTCAACGACGACGTGGTCGCCGCCATGATCGCCGGCAACCCCGACCCCAAGTTCGAGCGGTTCGTCTATGACTCCTACCGCCGCTTCATCCAGAT
>CANQUO010000050.1 GCA_947627085.1 uncultured Oscillospiraceae bacterium | reverse complement strand
AGCCAGAAGAAGGAGAATAAGTAGAGCCCGAAGCGGAAAAAGAGTATGGGCCAGAAAAAATTGACAAGAAGCTGACAGCCGTAGACCGTCATCGCCGCGTCTATGTGCTCTTTCGGCTTGCGGGACTCTAAAACGAGATAGGAGGCAAAGCCCATTATCAGATAGAGGATCGTCCATACCACGGGGAAGAGCCAGCCCAGCGGCGTCAGCGGGGGCTTATTGAGAGACGCGAAAGCCCGCATACCGGACATGGACAGTACCGATGCCAGAGCCCCCACGCCAAGGGGGATCATAAGGCATATAAAAAGCTTTTTAAAATTGATCTTCATATTCCGTCACCTCTTTCACTGAGATTTTATTCCGGAGGTCATGGCAATATGCGGGCAAGTCCGATGAATAAAAGCCGTATCCCGAGGCAAAATAGCCTTGAGGTGATCAAAATGAGCTCAAAGGAACTGCTCTATATCGAGGACGCACTGGGACATGCTGAATTTCTCTCCAAGCAGTGCCAGGACGCGGTGAACACATTGACCGACCCCCAGCTCAAGACCCAGGCCCAGCAGTTAGTGGACAAGAACAGGCAGATATTCGGCCGGTTCTACGCTCTCGTGTAAGGAGGAGACAAAAATGGACGACAAGACCATCATGGAGAACATTCTCCTGACCACCAAGGGCGTGTGCGACCTCTATATGCACGGCGCCATCGAGTCCTCCACTCCCAAGGTCAACTGTGCCTTCAAGGACTCCCTGACCGACGCCCTTTGTATGCAGGACAACATCTACAAGCAGATGACCCAGAAGGGCTGGTACCAGACCGAGAACGCCCCTCAGAGCAAGATCGACCAGGTGAAGCAGAAATTCACAAGCGCCAACTGACGCTGTCGAAAAAGGCCTAACGGCCTTTTTCCGACAATAGGAACGTGCGGAAACAGTCACGAAAAGGCCTGCGGGCCTATTCGTGACTGTTTCCTGCCGTTTTGCTCCGCGCATGGCCCGAAGGGCCATACACTCCGCAAAACAAAAGGGATTTTTCGCAAGGCGCATGTCCTTGCGAAAAATATTTTACAAATTGAAAAAGGGCCGGCAATTAGCCGACCCTTTATTTTTGACCGCTGGCAGGTGGAAGGAATAATAAAATGGAGGTTATGGAGAGAAGATTTTTTCAGCGGTCCTGGCTTATATGATAATGACATGCCCCCGCGTGTGGGCATCCACTGCACGACGCGCAACCGCCGCCCTTTTTGTGGCTCTTCACCATATTGAAGATAATAAGCGCCACCGCCACGGCGATTATCGCGGCGACTATTACGGTCATGAGGTTTGCGGTTATAAGCTCAGGCATGGGCGGCCTCCCTGGAGGACAGCCGGCGGCCGCTCTGGTCGTAAGGGTTGGGCCTGAAGAGGAGATACAATATACCCGCCAGAAGCGCCACGGCCACAACGGTGAAGAAGTTGAAGCCCACGGCCCCGCCGATGAGGGCGGAGAGCTGATAGACGATGAGGGCCAGTACATACGCCCAGAGGCACATGTACCCGATGGCGCCCAGGGTCCATTTCCAGTTGTTCATCTCCCGCTTTATTGCTCCCATTGCGGCAAAACAGGGGGCGCAGAGAAGGTTGAACACCATGAAGGAGAAGGCGGAGAAGGCTGTATAGTCCGCGGCCACATTGGCCCAAATCTCGTCGCCGTTCTCGCTTATCTCGCCGGCGAAGTGATAGAGTATGCTAAAGGTGTTGACCACGTTCTCCTTGGCCACAAGGCCGGAGATGGAGGCAACGGTGGCCCGCCAGTCGCCAAAGCCCAGAGGCGCGAATATCCAGCAAAGGGCGTTGCCCAAATATGCCATCAGGGAGTTATCCTGGTCCTCCACAGCGCCGAAGGAGCCGCCCTCGACACCGAAATACTGGAGGAACCAGACAAGGATGGAGGCTATGACGATGATGGACCCGGCGCGCTTTATAAAGGACCAGCCCCGCTCCCAGGTCGCCCGGAGCACGCCGGTGACGGAGGGCACGTGATAGGGGGGAAGCTCCATGACGAAGGGCGCGGGCTCCCCGGCGAAGGCCTTGAACTTTTTAAGTATTATGCCGGAGACCACGATGGAGCCCATGCCGATGAAGTAGGCCGAGGCGGCTATCCACGCCGAGCCCCCGAAGAGCGCCCCGGCGATAAGGCCGATTATGGGCAGCTTGGCCCCGCAGGGCATGAAGGTAGTGGTCATAAGGGTCATCTTCCGGTCCCTGTCCTGCTCGATGGTCCGGGAGGCCATAAGCCCCGGCACGCCGCAGCCGGTGGCGACCAGCATGGGTATGAAGGACTTGCCGGAAAGGCCGAAGCGCCTGAATATCCGGTCCATTATAAACGCCACCCTCGACATGTAGCCCACGTCCTCAAGTATGGACAGCAGGAGGAACAGCACCAGCATCTGCGGCACGAAGCCCAGCACCGAGCCCACGCCCGCCACGATGCCGTCCTGGATGAGGCTGTATAGCCAGTCGGCCACAATGGGGTCGCCATCGGAATTCGTGAGGACCTTGTCCACAAGCCCCGGGACCCACTCGCCAAAGACTGTGTCGTTGGCAAAGTCCGTGCCCCAGGTGCCGATGCCGACGCCCCAGGACTCGCCCTCTCTGTATGACCCGTCCACCAGGGCCTGGGGCGATGTGCCCATGGCAATGGCGTATATGAGGATGATTATTGCCGCGAATATGGGCAGGGCCAGTATGCGGTTTGTGACTACCTTGTCTATCCTGTCGGACATGTTCATTTTCTGTCCGGACTTTTTCTTTTTCACGGCCTTGGCCACCACGCCGGCTATGTAGGCGTAGCGCTGGTTTGTGATGATGCTCTCCGCGTCGTCGTCAAGCTCCGCCTCGCAGTCCGCTATATGCTGGTCTATGTGCTTTAAAAGCTCCTCGGGGAGCTTCAGCTCCTCCCGGACCTTCGTATCCCGCTCAAAGAGCTTTATGGCGTACCAGCGCACGAACCTGGGCTCCACTTTGTCCTCGATGGACTCCTCGATGTGGGCTATGGCGTGCTCCACGCTCCCGTGGAACACCGGAGGGAGCTCGGCGGACTTGTTCTCCTGAGCGGCCTTAACAGCAAGCTCCGCGGCCTCCCCTGAGCCCTCGCCCTTCAAAGCGGAGGTCTCCAAGACCTGGCATCCCAGGGCGCGGCTTAATTTTTCCGTGTCCACCGTATCGCCGTTTTTGCGCAAAAGGTCCGCCATGTTGAGGGCCACCACCACCGGTATGCCAAGCTCGATGAGCTGTGTGGTCAGGTATAGATTGCGCTCGATATTCGTGCCGTCCACAATGTTCAAAATGGCGTCCGGCTTCTCGCCCACCAGATAGTTGCGGCTGACCACCTCCTCCAGGGTGTAGGGCGACAGGGAGTAGATACCAGGCAGGTCCTGTATGACCACGTCCTTGTGACCGCGAAGGCGGCCCTCCTTCTTCTCCACCGTGACGCCGGGCCAGTTGCCCACGTACTGGTTCGAGCCCGTCAGCTCGTTGAACATGGTGGTTTTGCCGCTGTTGGGATTGCCCGCGAGGGCAATTTTGATATCCATTGGTCATCCTCCTGTGACATTTAGTTAGATAAATCTAATAATTATTATATTACGCTAACTTTTTGACAAAAAATCAGGCGATCTCGATGTTCTCCGCATCGCCCTTCCGGATACTCAGCTCATAGCCCCGGACCGTGACCTCGATGGGGTCCCCCAGGGGAGCCACCTTGCGGATGTATATCTCCACGCCCTTTGTCACGCCCATGTCCATTATCCGCCGCTTCAGCGCCCCCTCGCCGTGGAGCTTCGCCACCGTCACCGTGGAGCCCACGGCGGCGTCCCTGAGTGTTTTCATAAAAATGCCTCCTTTTTGAAAATTTTTGCCCGTCCCGGCGTCCTCAGTGAAGCTCCACCGAGATTCTCCCCGCCATGGTTCGGTCCAGCGCCACACGGGAATCCCGGACGGATAAGATCATGTTCCCGCCCATGGTATTTAAGACAGTCACGTCCGCGCCGACTACAAATCCCAACTCCGCCAGATGCCTTCGCACCTGGTCCTTGCCGGAGATTCTGACGATAGTCCCCGTCTCGCCGCTCCCGGCGACAGTAAGTGGAGCCATACGGTTACCTCCTGCTAATTTCAGTTATAGTTGCCTAACTTCTCCCTGTACAGAAGATTAGCTTTCGCTAACCATCGGCAAGCATACCACCCCGGGGACTGTTTGTCAATAGGTTAAAGAAAAAATTTTTTATCATATTTGAGTAACGGAGGGGAAAGCAGACCACGTCCCACCGGACGGCCGTCGATAAAAAAGCCCGCGGCCTGGGGCCGCGGCAGATTGTCAAAAAACTCAATTTCAATATTTTTTCTGACGACATGTGCGTCAGAAAAAATACCTTTTGTCGCCCAAGTGTGCCCCTTCGGGGCGCGCGCAGGGCGACAGCAGGGAAACCGCGCGTGAATTTCGCAAAATTCACGCGCGGTTTCCCGCACGTTCCCCTTTGTCGGAAAAGGCCGCAGGCCTTTTTCGACAGGCTGCCGCGGCCTGGGGCCGCGGGTCAGCTGTTGAATTTGTTCATCGCCTTGTCGGCGCCGTCTTTTATGAGGCACTCCACGGCTCTGGCGGCACGGCGGGCCGAGTCAAGGATGGTCTCGGCGTCCTCGTCGTGAAAGACGCTGAGCACCCAGTCAACTAAATCCCAGTCCGGCGGGACCTGGCCCACGCCCACGCGCACCCGGGGAAAGCCCTCCCCGCCGCACTTGGCGATAATATCTCGAAGTCCGTTGTGTCCCCCGGCGGAGCCGGAGGGGCGGATACGGAGCCTGCCCAGGTCTAAGTGCACGTCGTCGGAGACCACGAGAAGGCGCTCCAACGGGACCTTATAAAACCGCATGGCTTCGCCGGCGGCGTCGCCGGACAGGTTCATGAAGGTCTGGGGCTTCATGAGGAGCGTTTTCGCCCCTCCGACCTGGCAGGTGGCGGTCAGGGCGTGGAATTTCGCCCGGTCGATGCGGACGCCGTGCTCCTTTTCAAAGGCATCGGCAGTGAGAAACCCGGCGTTGTGCCGGGTCATCTCATATTTCGGCCCTGGATTTCCCAGGAACACGACTATCCAGTCTACGCCGGAAGGTTTTTTTGAAAAGAACATCTTATTTATAGAGGGTGGACATGGAGACCTCCTCATACACCCTGTCGATGGCCTCGGCAAACATTGGGGCGATGGAGAGGAACTTTATCTTGTCGCACTTTTTGGACTCTATCTCGGGGATGGAATCGAGAAGCACCAGCTCGTGGATGTAGCTTTCGTTGATGCGCTGGATGGCGGGACCGGAAAGGACCGCGTGGGAGGCGCAGGCATAGACGTTCTTCGCCCCGCCGATCTCCACCAATGCCTTGGCCGCCCCGCAAAGGGACCCGGCGGTGTCCACCATGTCGTCAAAGAGTATGACATCCATGTCCCGGACCTGGCCGATGATATTCATGACCTCGGACTGGTTGGCGCGCTCGCGGCGCTTGTCCACGATGGCCAGATTGAGCCCCAGCCGGTGGGCGAAGTTGCGGGCACGGGCCACGCTGCCCACGTCGGGGGACACCACCATGACCCCGGGGTTGCCCTCCCCGAACTTCTTGGAATAGTAATCGGCAAAGATAGGCGCTCCGGCCAGATTGTCCACGGGGATGTCGAAAAAGCCCTGAATCTGGGGGGCGTGGAGGTCCATGGTCAGGAGCCTGTCCGCTCCGGCGGAGGTGATGAGATTGGCCACCAGCTTGGCGCTGATGGGGTCGTGGCTCTTGGCCTTGCGGTCCTGACGGGCGTAGCCGAAGTAGGGCATAACGGCGGTTATGCGTCCGGCGCTGGCGCGGCGGCAGGCGTCGATCATGACCAGAAGCTCCATGAGGTTGTCGTTGACCGGGGCGCAGGTGGACTGGACAAGAAAAACATCGGACCCGCGCACCGTCTCATAAAGGGACAGTGAAACCTCTCCGTCGGAGAAGTGGGTGACGGTCATGTCCCCCAGGCGCGTGCCCATATTGCGGCAGATGGCCTCTGCCAGGGTCCTGTTTGAATTGCCGGAAAAAATCTTGATATCCTTGCCGTGTGAGATCATCGGTTTTTCCTCCAATTGTTTTGGTAATTCAATGATAACATATATCGGGCTGATTGTGGGCACAAAAATACGCTAAAGTTTACGGCCTTTTTAGGTCATTTTGTGCCCATTTTCCCCGCCTTTTTCCAAAATCTCGCGGACCTCCAAAATTCCCTTTTTTACGGTAAATCGAATATCGAAGCCGCCGTACTCCATGCCGTATATCCTCTCCGGGTCGTCCTGATATGATGGCCTGGGGTCCATGCTCAGGACCTGCGCCGCCCCGGCCCGCTTGCCCTCCGGAAGTATGTCCAAAAGCTCCTTTGGGAATACGACCTCGACCCCGCGCTCGGGGGCTCCGTCCGCCCAGCCGCCCACGGCCCCGGGCTTTGAGTCGGCGTATTTTATATAGGGCTTTATATCATATACCGGCGTGCCGTCCGTCATGTCCGCCCCGGTAACAGAAAGCTCACAGCGCTCCCGGTCCACGCCGAGAAGCTCCACGCAGGAAAGCCCCAGCCGGTTCGGCCGGAAGGGCGAGCGGGTGGCGAATACCCCCATCCTCTCGTTGCCGCCCAGCCTCGGGGGCCGGACGGTGGGGGACCAGCCGCCTTGGCGCACCCGGTCAAAGCCCCAGATGAGCCAGATATGTGAAAAGCCCTCCAGCCCCCGAAGGGCGTCGGGATTTTTGTACTCCGGCTCCAGCACCACCCGGGACACCGTCTTATCCGCCATGCCGCTCTGCCTGGGCACGCCGAATTTTTCCGTAAAATCGTTCCTCACTCTGGCTATGACCGAAAGCTCCATGGTTTTCACCTCGGGAATATTGTAGCACGGAGGGGCGGAGTGTGCAAGATGGGGATAAATCGGAATTTCGGAGGGATAAGTGACGCTTTTGCTTGACAAGCGGGGGGTTTGAGACTAAAATATAGTGACTATATTATATGGCCCAATGCGACTTTGTGTTCCCGGTTAAGAAATGAATAACAAAATCCGCTGCCACATGGTTGAATTTTAAGGAGCAGGCAAATGGTAAGTTGTGGAGGCATATGGGTATGATTTATAACCGGAATGTGTCAGGAATCGAAATCACGTTGCGAATTGATAACTACCAGTCTCCTGCAAAGCACGATTTCGGAGATTGGTGGTGCGACTGTGGTTTTTCCTTTAGATTCGGAAATAGTATCAATTACAGTGTGGAGCATGATGAGCTGCTGATGCCGGAAGAAATAGACGAACTGTCCGCTCTCTTGACGCAACTGCTGGACGGAAATATTACGGAGCCTACGGAAAAACCCATGATAGAGCCGGATTTCGTCTTTATTCTCTATCCTCAAAAGGATTTACGGACGGACCCGAAGTATACATATATCGCTCCCGGACACGAAATACAGGACATATATGTAGAATGGAGAATTTTCTTTTGGAACGAAGGCCTGACTTCCAATTATTTGACGATAACCCTTTATCGGGATGATATTATATTATTTCGAGATTATCTCAATAGTTGCAGGACAGAATGAGAAAAGGAACAATTGCTCCAATGCTCTGGGAACACAATTGGGAATATTATATAAAATTATATAAAAGCGGGAGATTTTTATGGCCAAGGATAAAAAAGTGGAACAGATAACCGATATGGACGTGGACTTCGCCCAGTGGTTCACGGACGTGTGCACCAAGGCGGAGCTCATCGACTACTCCTCCATCAAGGGCATGTACATTATGCGTCCCTACGGCTACGCCATCTGGGAGAACATTCAGCACATTCTTGACGCCGAGTTCAAGGCGCTGGGGCACGAGAACGTGTATCTGCCCATGCTCATACCCGAAAGTCTCCTCCAGAAGGAGAAGGACCACGTGGAGGGCTTCGCCCCGGAGTGCGCCTGGGTCACATATGGCGGCTCGGACAAGTTAGAGGAGCGCTACTGCATACGCCCCACCAGTGAGACGCTTTTTTGCGAGCACTATAAGAACGTGATACACTCCTGGCGGGACCTTCCCAAGCTCTATAACCAGTGGTGCAGTGTGCTCCGCTGGGAGAAAACCAGCCGGCCCTTCCTGCGCCACCGGGAGTTTCTCTGGCAGGAGGGCCACACCATGCACGAAAGCGAGGAGGAGGCCCGGGCCGAGACTCAGCGGATGCTGAACGTCTACGCCGACTTCATGGAGAACACCCTGGCCATGCCCGTCATTCGTGGCCGCAAGACGGACAAGGAGAAGTTCAACGGCGCGGAGGAGACCTACACCGTGGAGTGCATGATGCACGACCACAAGGCCCTTCAGGGCGGCACCAGCCACTACTTCGGCGACGGCTTCGCAAAAGCCTTCGACATCACCTATACCGGAAAGGACAACCAGCTTCACCACCCCTACCAGACCAGCTGGGGCGTGTCCGTGCGCATGATCGGCGGCATCATAATGACCCACGGCGACAACTCCGGCCTTGTGCTACCGCCGAAAATAGCCCCCACCCAGGTCATCGTGGTCCCCGTGGCGATGCACAAGGAGGGCGTCCGGGAGGCCGCGGAGAAGCTCCTTGAGACACTGAAAAATGCCGGTATCCGGGCGGGCATCGACCTTTCCGACCAGTCCATGGGCTGGAAGGCCGCGCAGAAGCTGACACTTCCCCTGGAGAACATAGCCGACAGCGTAAAAGCCCTTCTTGACGAGGTGCAAAAGGAGCTCTACGCCAAGGCCCTTAAGAACCTTCAGGACAACACCTTCGACGCCCACAGCGTGGAGGAGGTCCGGGACGGTTGCGCAAACGGCGGCTTTGCACGGATGATGTGGTGCGGCGACGAGGCGTGCGAGGTGAAGATGAAGGAGCAGGCCGGCGTCACCAGCCGCTGTATCCCCTTCGAACAGCAGCATATCGGGGATGTGTGCCCCGTCTGCGGCAAACCGGCCAAGCACATGGTCATATGGGGCATAGCGTATTGATTTTTTGAGTTTAAGGCCGCTTTTTCGCCAGACCCGGTGAAAAGGCGGCCTTTCCTTGGGAGGTGGGCTTATGGAATATTCCGTGGCCGTGTGCGACGACGAGGAGGCGGACCGGAGGCTCATATCCGGCATGGTCGCAAGCTGGGCGGAGAAAACGGGGAACAGGGCGCGGATATCCGAATTTCCCTCCTCCGAGAGCTTTCTATTTGAGTACGGGGAGAAAAAGGACTTCGACATTTTGCTCCTCGACATCGAAATGGGCGGTATGGACGGCGTGACAATGGCAAAGACCCTCCGCCGGGAGAACGACACGGTTCAGATAATCTTCATCACCGGCTATTCCGACTATATATCCGAGGGCTACGAGGTGGCGGCGCTCCACTACCTCATGAAGCCGGTGCGGGAGGGAAAGCTCTTCTCCGTCCTTGACCGGGCGGCCGAGAGGCTTGCCAAAAACGAGAGGGTACTTACGCTGGAGCTCGGCGGCGAGACGGTAAGAATGCCCCTTTCCGCGATTCGCTACGCCGAGGTCTACGGCAACTACGTCACGGTGCACGCCTTGTCCGACTACACCGTGAAAATGACCCTGGGAAAATTGGAGGAACAGCTTGACGAGCGCTTCTACCGGGTGGGGCGCTCGGCCATAGTGAACCTTACGCTTATCGCCCGGGTGACAAAAACGGAGATAAAACTTCGTGACGGCGCCGCCATCCCCCTACCAAGGGGCGCGTATGAGGGCGTAAACCGGGCGATAATCAACATGGGGTGAGGCAATGGGACTCTTATCAAGGAAAATAGACGGTAAGATCGCCTCCTACCAGCGGGAGCTCATCGAGACCCACTACCGGGAGGTGGACAACATGTACCGCCAGATAAGGGGCTGGCGGCACGACTACCGCAACCACATTCAGACAATGAAGGCCTACGCCGCGGCGGGGGACTGGGAGGCGATCCGGCGGTACCTGGACGAGCTCGACACGGACCTTGCCACCGTGGACACGGTGATAAAGACCGGCAACCCCATGGCTGACGCCATTTTAAATTCGAAGATATCCCTGGCCAAGTCAAGGGGCATAAAGGTGGTGGCGGACGCCCAGATACCGGTGAGGCTCAAATCTTCGGAGATCGACCTTTGCTGTATAATCGGCAATCTTTTCGATAACGCCATAGAGGCATGCGCGAAGCTCCCGGAGGATAAGAGGGTGATCAGGGTATATATGGACATGAAAAATACTCAGCTCTACATCTCCTTCACCAACTTCACCGCCGGCGGTAAGCTGAAAAAAGAGGGGAAGCTCTTCCGCAGTACCAAGGGCGAGGGCCACGGCCTGGGCCTTGTGCGCGTGGACGCCATTGTGGAGCGCCTGGACGGGTACCTGAGCCGCAACAGCGAGGACGGGGCCTTTACCACGGAAATTTTGCTTCCACAAGTGTGACAGTAGCCATGTTTTGCGGTTGCCGCGCGGCGGCGAGCAAAACGGCGTCAAATCAAATTATTAATGCGGTAATACTTGATTGCCGCATTAATAATTTGCAGTTCGTCACCCGGAAATTACGATTCGTCCCCGGAATGGGCCGGGGGCGAATTTTTGTGGTAATGTAGGATCGCGAGGTGAGGAAAAATGAGCGAAAAAACAAAGCCGAAATACGGCATCGCCCAAAATGTCCTTTGGATGGTCAAGATAGCGTGGAGCACGAGAAAGCGGGTCCTTGTGTTCTGCCTTCTCACGGCCACGCTGGAGATACTTTATAATCTTGCCCAGCTCTACATAGCGCCGGAGATTTTGAAAAGGGTGGAGAGCCACGCGAGCTTAAGCTCCCTTTTGTGGACTATCGCCTTTTTCACCCTGTCCATATTCCTTGTGCTTGTCTTAAAGGACTATATAAAGGAGAACACCATGTACCCCCGGGTGGACGTGCGGTCGGTCATAACCGGCAAGCTCACGGGAAAATGCAACGCCACATCCTATCCCAACACGCTGGACGCGGATTTTATAAAGCTCAGGGAGAGGGCGTATAACGCCTGCGACGGCAACCGGGAGGCCACGGAGCTCATATGGCAGACGCTGACGCTTTTGCTTCAGAACACAGCTGGGTTCGTTATATATCTCACCATATTGTCGAGGCTCGATCTTACGCTTATTCTGGCGGTGGCCGCCACCTGCGCGGTGGGGTTTTTCGTCTCGCGGTACACGAATAACTGGACGTTCACCCACCGGGAGGCGGAGGACGTATACTACGCCAAAAAGCGGTACATCAGGGGCAAGGCGGAGTCCGTGGAGCTTGCAAAGGACATACGGGTTTTCGGACTGCAAAACTGGCTCAATGACCTACTTGAGAGCGTCCACGACGTGTATCTGGACTTTCGCCTGAAGGTGGAGCGGGTGAGACTGCTCACGGACATAACCGAGGCGCTGATGACGGCGGCCCGGAACGTCATAGCCTACGTGTACCTTATCAACATGGCCCTCCGGGAGGGGTTGAGCGTGGCGGAGTTTCTGCTCTATTTCACCGCCGTCACCACCTTCACCACATGGGTCATGGGGATACTCCAGCAGGCGGTGAGGCTCCACCAGCAGAGCCTGGATATATCCCGTGTCCGGGAGTTTCTTGAGTACCCGGAGCCCTTCAAATTTGAGGAGGGCGAGCCGGTGCCGGGGGCCGATAGGTACGAGCTTAAATTGGAGCGGGTGTCCTTCCGGTACCCCGGAGCGGAGGCGGACACCATACATGGGCTGGATCTCACCGTAAAGGCGGGGGAGAAGCTGGCCGTGGTGGGCCTCAACGGGGCGGGGAAGACGACGCTGGTCAGGCTCCTGTGCGGGCTTTTCGACCCCACGGAGGGGCGGGTGCTTTTAAACGGGAGGGACATAAAGGAGTTTAACAGGCGCGAATATTATAAGCTGTTCAGCGCGGTGTTTCAGGAGTTTTCGATCCTTGACGTGACGGTGGCGGAGAATATCGCCCAGACGAAGGAGGATATAGACTACGAAAAGCTCCGGGAGTGCGTGGAGAGGGCGGGGCTGACAAGGACCGTTGACGGGCTTCCGAACGGCTTCGACACCCACGTGGGCCGGGAGGTGTACCTTGATGGCGTTCTCTTCTCCGGTGGACAGACACAGCGGCTCATGCTGGCAAGGGCCCTATATAAGGACGCGCCCATACTCATGCTGGACGAGCCCACGGCGGCGCTGGACCCCATAGCGGAGAACGACATCTACATGAAGTATAACGACAT
>CANQUO010000049.1 GCA_947627085.1 uncultured Oscillospiraceae bacterium | reverse complement strand
TCGTATAATTTCACGTTGGAGAAATCCGCCCCGAAGGACGCCTCCATCTTCTCCCTTATCTCCCCGGGCAGGTCCACCTGACGCCCCATCTGTGGCGCCGTGGGCGCGGCTCCGGCGGTGAGCGCCGCGGTCGCCGTCTCACGCGCGGGCACACTCACGGCGGGTATCGCCTTATTTACCTCCGCCGTCTGGCGTCGAATCCTCGTCTGAAGCATACGTCATCCCCTCGGTCGTATCCTCTCCTGCTTTCTTTGCCGCAGGTGTTCCAGAGATTCAAATTCCTCAGTCTCGGTCCATGGCATCGTATCCGCGGCCATAAACGCGGCGGCATCCTGACCTTCGTCCTCGTTCTTGAAAAAGTCGTCAAATCCCAGGCCGCTGTTCTTCTTTTTCATCGCCTTGCGGCGGTACGCTCTCATTTCCTTTTCGCGCATCTGCGGCAGGCTACTCGCGTCGTTGGCGAGGACGTTCCTCTCCTGCAGCTTTGCGGTGCCGTAAAAATGCCTGAAATACGGGGCGTAAAAGTTATCCTTCTTCGTTTTTTCAACTTTCTTCTGCTCGTCCGCCATATCGCTGTAATTCTGCAGCATGTTCTGCACGGAGATATAATACTGGGTCAGATTGTTGAATTCCTCGTCCTCCTTGTTCCCCGTGGCGAAAAGCTCCGGCGCGTCGGTGAGCAGCTGCATACAATCCTGCATTATGTGCGTGTCCTTCCAGAAATCTCCCGCCTGGTTGAAGGCGTCCTCCGGGTGCAATTGTGTCATCATGACGCCGTATTTGTCCCTCACCTTTTTAAGCTCCCCGTAATACAGGCTCTTCATCTTCATCAGGGCCTCGTTCGTTCTCCCGCTCTCCTCCTCGGCCCTTGCCCGCTCCTCCGGGTCCTCGGAATCGGGGTTTGCGGCGTCATATCTCTTTTTCACCATCAGGTCCTGCATCATCTTCTTTATCTCGTCATCCTTCATGCCTCTTTCGGTGGCGAGGTCAAACAGCTTTCGGTAACCGCGGTCCAGGGAAAGCCCGCTTATGACGTGTCCGTCGCCCGTTGTGAGTATCCGGTTGTTCCTGTAAGTCCGGTTATTTTCGCCTCTGAATTCCTTATTGTACCAATCCACAAAGTCCTTTTGTGACTCCGTGATTTTTGAGTTGTTCCCGGCGCCCATCATTATAATGCGTTTCGCCGTGTTGACGTTCCCGGCCCTTTTCGCTGTTTCTATGTTATTAGCTTCGGTTATTTCGTCACGAGTGCTGTCCTTAGTGATGACCGGCGCCTCCGGCATGGTCCCATGTGTCCTTGTGGAGCTCGGCGCGTTTATCGCCTCGCGCCGCTTCTCCTCCGCGTCGTAGGCGCGGGCCAGCTTCCGCCTTTCGGAAAATCCCAGGTCTCCAGCCTCGCCCTCCATGCCCTGGCGCTCCATCTGGATGCCGGCCTTGTCCTCGTACTTCTTGGCCTGCATCGGCCCCGAGGCCGTCACTGCGGAGCTTTCGCCGATGGGGCTCACCGGCCCTGAGTAGACGCTCTCGCCTCTCGCGACCATCATCCCCTGCCTGTCCGCCTGGGCCTCCAGACGCGGGTCGTTCAAAAAACCGCTCCCCGCGCTCTCACCTCTGGCCTGGCTTACAACGTGAGAAAGCTCATGCCCCAAAAGCGCCTGACCCGCCGTGCTGGCAAAATCCAGCTTGCCCGGCGCGAAGGCAATATTGCTCCCCTGAGCCACCGCGTTGGCCCCCGCTTGGGCCACGGTCTCGGATTCGTATAATTTCACGTTGGAGAAATCCGCCCCGAAGGACGCCTCCATCTTCTCCCTTATCTCCCCGGGCAGGTCCACACGCGAGCCCATCTCGCGCGCCGTGGGAACGGCTCCCCGGGCAAGCTCCGCCACGGACGGGCCCTTTGCCGCCTCATGCCGGCGTGGAACTGCCGCCCGGTCGATTTTATTCATCATGTAGATCTGCGACATTGCCGTTCTCCTTGCGGACGCGCACGTCCGCCCCGGTCCCCGCGCCATCGCCGTCCGTCCCGGTAGCGCGTAAGCTCACTCGTCCTGGCCGTCCTCCGGCGCCTCTCCATCCCTCTCCGGGGCCGTGAGCCGCGCCAGGCATACGTGCTCCTCGTACTCCACGCACCTGTCCCGCATGATTCCCCGGGCCAACCGCTCGGTGTGCTCGTTGATGGCTGAGAAGTAAAAGGGGAAATCCCCGCCCCGCCAATAAAAACAGCGGCTCATCAGCTCCGTCAAAAGTGATGTAAAGGCCGTGGCCGGCGCGCTCTCGCGGCTCACCGCGCTCATAAGCACAAATCCCCCGTCCTGGCTCTCCTCGGCCAGCAGATACGCCGTCACGCGCCCGTCCTGGACCAGGGCCACCGACAGCTCGGGCTCCGCCCGGTCGCGAAGCAGCCGCCAGGACAGCATATCCGGTATATCCTCAGCCGACGCAAGCTCCGCAAGCTGTTCCTCGGATAGCTCCGAGAAGGCGCAAACTCCCCGGGGCGTCCTCCACTCCGGCGTAAAGGCCGCGCCCAGGATACGGTGGTCCTTATAATCCCGGGAGTGGGCCATAAAGGTCCTTGACCTTAAGGCCGGAGCCGTAAACCCGGCGGACCTCATGAGAGCGTCCATCGCCTGAAGCTCCTCCCCCTTAAGGGTATAGTCCGCCGAAAGCGTCTCGATGCCCGCCTCGGCCAATATGTCCGCAAGCTCCGCAATCAGCGCCCCGCCCACACCCTGCCGGCGGACGGACCCGTCCACAAAGAGGTCCGTCAGCACAGCGCCATTGAGTCCGTCCGGCGCCACCGCCGCCGCGCCCACGGAATGTCTCCCTGACACGGCCCCCAGGGCCAGAACGTCCTCGTCCTCCCGCTCAATGGCCAGCGCCGTGGCGGGAAGGAGGTATTGGCGAAATCCGGGCAGCTCCCGGCGGTCAATGTATCTCAGTGATATCTCCATGTCGGCCTCCCGTAAAAACAGTGGATACACTCCCACCCTATTCTTTATACTACCTCAAATTATACTACTTTGCGCGGTCCTCATGGATGGTTTCCAGTCCGTTTCAGCCCCGTTTGCGTCACTTCCCCGCCCTCCCGTTTGATAAACTATAAAGGACACGCAAAAAAACACGCCCCCTTCACAGGCGGCGGCAAAAAAGGCCGCGGCGAAGCTTCCGTTTCGCCGCGGCCACAGTTTGTCAAAAAACTCAAATTCAATATTTTTTCCGGCGGCATGTACGTCGGAAAAAATCCCTTTTGTCGTCCAAGTGTGCCCCCTTGGGGCGCGCGCAGGACGACAGCAGGGAAATTGCGCGTGAATTTCGCAAAATTCCCGCGCTGTTTCCCGCACGTTCCCCTTTGTCGGAAAAGGCCAATGGCCTTTTTCGACAGGCTGAGGCCGCGGCGAAGCTTCCGTTTCGCCGCGGCCATATTTATTTGATTTAGCTTATCGGGGTTTATCCGTATCCCCCTCCGGGGATACACGCTCGCGCCTTGTCCGGATTTTTTACAGGGTGGACACGTCGATGATATCACCGGCGGTGGCGTCGATGTAGGTGGTCAAAATCTTCGCTATCTGGGCGCGGGAGGCTTTGTCGTTGGGGCAGGCCAGGAGCCTTCCGTCGCTGTTGCCGCTTCCCTCGATGACGCCCACGCTGACGGCCCACTTCATGGCCTCGGCGGTCTCGCCGGTGAGCTCATCCACATCGGCAAACCTGCTCAGGTCCGCGTCGCTCTTCACCTTTCCGGCGTTGCGCCAGAGCATCAGCACCAGCTCACTGCGGGTGATGGCGTCGCTCCTGGAGCCCTCCTCGGCGATGCCGTTGCCCACGGCCCACTCCTCGGCGGCCTTCTGGACCTCGTTCCAGTCGGAGCTGTCGGCGTCCTGAACGCCGTTGATACGGGCGATTATGGTCATGACCTGGATACGGCTGGTGGTGTTCTTGGTCCCGAAGTCGGAGCCCACGCCGTTCATGAGGCCGTAGTCAAAGACGCGCTGGACGTGTACCGTATACCACTCATCCTTCGCCACGTCGGGGAATATGGTGGCGACGTTCTCATCGCCGGCCAGCTTAGCCTCGGCGGCCTTCTTGTCCTGCTCCACATGTGCCAGACCCTCATAGCGGGTGTAGCTCATCTTGCAGTGGGCGCAGATGTCGTTAACGAAGGTGTGCTCTTCCATGTCGGCAACACTGCCGCAGGTCGCGCACTGGTGCCAGTGGCTGGTGCCGTTGGAGGACCACCCGGCGCTGAAGGCGTGGACATGGGCCTCCACCTTCTCCTCCTTGGCTCCGCAGACCTTGCAGGCGCCGTTCGCGAAATCGTGCTCGGTGACATCCTTCTTGTCGCCGCAGGCGCACTCCTGCCAGTGGGCGGTGGAGTCGGACTTGAGCGAATAAGTGTGATTGTGGCTCTCCTTAAGGGGCTCGATGGTCTTGCCCTTGGAGATAAGCACACCGCAACCCAGGCAGTGGACGTCGCCGGTGTAGCCCGCGACTCCCACCTCAGCGGCCTTGGCGCCCTCTATCCTGGTGCCGCCGACGTGGCTGGAGGCTTTGAGCGCCCCGTACCTCTCGCCGCAGACGGAGCAGGATGCCTGAGTGGAGCAGGTTGCGCTGCCGCCGCTGTGGGCGGCGAAGCCGCTCTTCTCGCCGCACTCGCACTGATACCAGTGGCCGCTGGCGTCCTTCATGAGCTTGGTGAAGCTGTGGGTATGGCCGGAGGTCAGGGCCGGGATGGCCGCGCCCTTTGTCACCACCTGGTTGCAGGCCAGGCAGTAGGTGTCGCCGGTATAGCCGGCCTTATCCTTTGTGGCGGCCACGGCGTTGCGTATCTCGGTGGCGCCCACGTGGTTGGAGCTGGCCGGAGCGGAGACTACCGCGCCGCACCTTGTGCAGGTGGCGTGACCGGTGCAGTCGGCCTTGCCAAGGGAGTGGGCCTGGGCCTCAAGAGCGGAGCAGGTGGGATCGGTGCATCTGGCCACACAGCTGTTAGTGCCCGCGGTCCACGCGCCGAAGTTGTGGGTGTGGGCCACGGAGGCGCTCTTGTCTATGAATTTACATTCCATGCACTTGACGACGCCGGCCACTGTCTGATATTTGTGGGCCCCGCCCTCAACGTACTGACAGCCGATGTTCAGGCAGTGGTGCTCGTGGGAATCGTCGTGGCATATCCAGGTGCCGAAGTTGTGTCTCGCCTGTCCGTCGCGGACCTTGTTGCCGCAGGCGCAGTATTGATCGTCGGTGCAGTATGTACGTGTGCCGCTTGCTGTGCATGCGACGCTCCTTGTCTCGCCGCAACGGTTGCACTTCTCTTTGTGATTGAGAGCGCCGAACGTTCCGGCGATAACCCACTCATGAGCGCAGACGGGCTTACTGAAGCCGCAGACGGTGCACTTGCCGCTGCTGTTGAAGCTGTGGGCGCCGAGGCTGTCCTTCGTGCCGCACTGGGTGCACTCGCGCCAGTGATTGTCCTCGGTGGACTTCCAGCCGGACCAGGTGTGCTCGGTGGCGGCGCTCTTGATTCCACAAACGGAGCACTCTCTTCCCACGGTGTGGCCGCCCTCGCTGTTTGTCCACTTGTGGCCATGGGGATTCTCAATTATCTGGTGGTTCGTCTCAAAGCCGCAGGTCGTGCACCTGTAGAACCTCAGCCCGGCGTTGATGCAATCGGCCTTTGTCTCCACGGTCTCGAAGGTGTGGGAACCCCGGCTTCCGGTTTTCTCCTCCTTTGTGGCTCCGCAGTCGGCGCATTTGTAGGCCTGAGTAGAGGAGTCGGTGCAATACTTGCCGGACTTCTCGGCGCCAACGGTCACCCAGTTGTGTCCGCCCTGCTTTGTCACCTCGATCTGGTGGCAGATAGAGCAGACCTTTTCAATTTTGGGGTTGTTGGGGCAGTCTGTGGTGATGGTGGTCTCAGTAAATTGATGCTGACCCACCTTACCGTCGTAATCACGGAAGGCTATCTGCTTTTGCGCTCCGCAGATACTGCACTCCTCATAGTACATCCAGCAGTTACCCAGCTGACAGTTGTACCCCTGATAGGTGGACTTCTCCACCCACTGGTGCTCGTGCGGCCCGGCCTTGCCCTCGGCGGCGAAAGCCGGCACGGTCACCATGGCCGCTACCATGGCCACGCACAGCGCGGCGCACAGCAGCTTGTTTATTACCGTTTTTTTCATGATTATTCCTCCCTCGTCTCTACGTGGCGGGCCCGCCTTCCCGTTAGCGGACACACTGCGCCACGGTGAAACTGTCTAACAATATATTACTCTATCGTTAAAGATTTGTCAATATAATATTTCCTTAATATTTATTGCATTTTCTGCCAGTTTTCCCTGAATTTTCAAACAAAATCTCCCCTTTACCTTAAAAGGGGAGATTTTTCAAATATTATCAATTTTTTCACTGTAAAATGGCAGTTTCGGCACCGAAACGTTCTTATCCGTTCCTCGAATAAACCGCCGCCGCGCCGAAGCAGTAGGCCGAGGCGAGGCCCGAGAACACCACCGCCACCGCCGTGGGCATCCTCAACATCCCGATAACCAGCGGCGTGGCCACATAGAGCGCCGCCCCAATGGCCGTGATAAGCGCGAGCCGCCCGTTTTTATCCGCCGCCGCCGACCAGGTCATCATCGCCATGTAGGCCGCCCCGATAAGCACCTGGGCGATGGAGGAATTTGCCACGAGCATGTTGATCAGGAGCTCGGCCAGCATAAGGATACAGATATAAAAATGCTGTTGCTTTCGCCTTATATAGTACATGAGGAAAAATCCGCCCATGGCCGCTATAAAACCCACCACGGTGACTATCCCCAGAAGCTGTCCCACGACGTTCCCGAAGCCCCCGCCCACAAGGCTCGCGACTATCAGCAGCAGCGCCGACGCCGCCTGGGCGGCGAAGCCGTAAAAGGCCAGCTTCCGCCCAAGGCCGATTCTTCTTGCGTTCTTATCGGGTCTTTTCATACCTCTCACTCCCCGTCGTCAAAAAGGTCGTCGGCGCTGAACATGGTCTGCTCCGCGCCCTCCGGCGCGGGCGCGCTCTCGGTGGGGGCGGTGCCGTTTACAAACTGCATCTCCTGCCACTGGGCCCTGGTGATTATTATCTGCCTGGGCTTCGACCCCTCGAAGGGCCCCAGGACGCCAACCTCCTCCAGCTGGTCCACTATCCTCGCGGCCCTGGCGTAGCCCAACTTCAGCCTGCGCTGGAGCATGCTGACGCTGGCCTGATTTGTCTCGAAAATAATGTCCGCCGCCTGGGGCAAAAGCTCGTCGTAGTCCTTGAATTTGTCCTCTCCGGCGGCCTGCTGTGCCTTGCCGCCGCTCTCCTTGTCCTGAACGGCCTTCTCTATCTCGTAAATGACGTCCTCGGAGTAGCTGGCCTCGCCAAGAGTCTTGACATACTCCACCACCTGCTCCCGCTCCTCATCGCTGACCCAGGTGCCCTGGATACGCGTGGGCTTGCTGGCCCCGATGGGCGCGTAGAGCATATCGCCGTTGCCCACCAGCTTGTCCGCCGCCCCGCCCGCGTCCAGAATAATGCGGGACTCCAGCGAGGAGGCCACCTTCAGCGCTATGCGGGAGGGGATATTGGCCTTCATAAGGCCGGTTATCACGTCCGCCCTGGGGCTCTGTGTGGCTATGACCAGGTGCACCCCGGCGGCGCGGCCCATCTGGGCCACCCGGCAGATGGATTCCTCCACCTCCTTGGCGGCTATCATCATAAGGTCCGCCAGCTCGTCGATTATGACCACGATCTGGGGCATCTTCGGGGTCTCGGCGTCCAGCTGATCGTTGTAGCCCGCTATGTCCCTGGCCCCGGCGTCGGAGAAGAGCCGGTAGCGCTTCATCATCTCCACCACCGCCCACTGGAGGGCCCCGGCGGCCTTCTTGGCCTCGGTCACCACCGGTATGAGCAGGTGCGGTATTCCGTTATATATTTTGAACTCCACCATCTTGGGGTCGATCATTATGAACTTGACTTCCTCGGGCGTGGCCTTGTACATGAGGCTCAGTATGAGGGAGTTTAGGCACACTGACTTGCCCGAGCCCGTGGTACCGGCAACTAAAAGATGCGGAAGCTTCGATATGTTCCCCACCATCACGTCGCCTGAGATGTTCTTTCCAATGGCGAAGGTGAGCTTTGACTTGGCGTTTTTAAATTCCGGAGCCGTGATTATCTCCCGCAAATACACGGTGGACACGTTCTTGTTGGGCACCTCGATGCCCACGGTGGATATGCGGTTGGGTATGGCGGCGATGCGCACGCCCGCCACGCCCAAGGCAAGAGCTATGTCGTCGGCCAGGTTCGTGAGCTTATTGAGCTTTACGCCGATCTCAAGCTCCATCTCATAGCGCGTAATGCTTGGCCCGTGGACGATATTCGATATGGTCACGTTGACGCCGAAGGACCGAAGGCACAGCTCCAACCGCTCCTTTGTGGCCATGAGCTCGTCCTCGCTGTCCCTGCCTCCCTTGTGCACCGGCTCGCTGAGCAGCGACACCGGCGGGAACTTATACTCGTGCATGGCCTCGTTGAGGTCCTTTTTGGCGCTCTCCTCGATGAGGCTCCCCACGGCCTGGGCCTCCCTGTCCACATCGTTCCTCCCGGCCTGGGGCTCCGGCTCCCGGGCCGGCTCCTTCTCCGCGACAGCCGCTTTCTCCATGGCAGGCGCCTTCTCCGCCGGCGTCGGCTTCACCGGGGCCGGAGCGGCGGGGGTGACAGGCTCCGGGGCCTTCGGGGTCTCCCGGCTCACCACCTCCACGCTCAGCGGCACCGGCGCGGGGGCCGGCTCCCGGGAGCGCTCCAGAGCGTCGCTTATCCCAAGTCCCCTCTCGCGGGCCTGACGGACGCTGAGGGGTTCCTCGCCGGCCGGCTTTTCCGCCGTCCCCTCCTCCTTCGCCCCGTAGACGCTGTCCGGCGCCGGAGCGGAGGGCTTTTTATTGAAAAATCCGCTCTTTTTCTCCGGGGGACGGCTCTCCTTTACAGGCGTACTCTCCTCCGTATCGTCCATGGGTATGTCTATGGCGCTCCGCCGCGCCGGGCGGCGGGCCGGCTCGGGCGCGGGGGCGGGCTTTGTCTGCTCCGGCTCCGGCTCGTTCATGTACCGCTCAAACTCCCGCTGCTCCCGGTCCTTCTTGTTTTCCCTGACAAGGTCGATGATGCTCCGTAGCGTCAGCCCCGACAGGCTCATGGCCGCCAGCGCCCCCAGGCACACCAGCACTATGGCCGCCCCGGCCGTGCCGAAAAGCGCCTTGAGCAGTACGGCCAGCGTCCCGCCCAGGGCCCCGCCGCCGGACACGTTCTTCCCGTCGGCCCACAGGCCCTTGAACATATCCCCGCCTAAATCATAGCCGGTCCTTGAGAATATCTGGCAAAATGCCGACACTATCACCGGCACTGACACGGCGGACACCACCCGCCCGCCGATGTGCTCCTCCCGCGACAGGGCCAGTATCCCGGCGGCTACAAGGAGCATCGGCGGCAGGACATAGAAGCCCCCGCCGAAAAGTCCGGTGAGCAGTCCCCGCAGGAGCTTTATCACCACCCCGTCGGTGGTGAAGTACCCCAAAAGGGTAAAGAGCCCCAAGGCCCCCAGGCCCAGGGCCCACATGGACCTGCGCCTGCGCCTCCGGCGCTCCTCCATGCGCTTCGTGGCCGCCGCGGCCCGGGCCGCGTTGGAGGAAGAGCTCTTTTGGGAGGTAGAGCTCTTTTTTGCGGTCGAGCTCCCGCCCTTATTTTTGCTGTTTGACGCTTTGCCGCCGGAGGTCCCCCCGGCGGCGGTTTTTTTCTTCTGTTCAGCCATCAATAAACCTCGGATACATGAAAATCGTATAAAAATCGTTTAAGATACTGGATTTTGCTTAAAAAATCGAATTTAAATCACTCAAAAAGTGAAATTATCAGCGAGAGTATGCCCGCGCCCCAGCAGTAGTAGGCGAATTTGGAGAACGCGTCCCCCGAGAGCACCAGCTTTTTCAAAAGCACCAGGCAGAAGTAGCCCACCACGGCGGCGATGACCGTGCCCACAAGGTACGCCGGCACGTTGGCCCACACTATCCCGCTCCTGATGGCTTTTATGAAGGTCACCAGCGCCGAGCCCAATATGGCCGGAATGGACATGAGGAAGGAAAAGCGCACCGCGAACTCCCGCTTAAATCCCCGGGAAAGCCCCACGGTGATGGTGGTCCCGGACCGTGAAAGCCCCGGAATCGTCGCCACGGCCTGGGCCGCGCCCACGATGACCGCGTCCACTATCGTGGAGGTTTTCTCATTTTTGCGCCCCTCGGCCAATTTGCCGGATATGTACACCAAAAGGCCCGTAACGATAAGGGCGAAGGAGATAAAGGGCGTATTCCCCGCCAGGCTCTCTATGGCGTCGGTGAAGGGCAATACCACCACCAGCGGAAGGGTGGCCACGATGATGAGGAAAACAAGCCTCACCGAGGGCTTGAACCTGCCCTGCTCGCCGGCGTCGCTGGTGTTTCCGGCGATAAAGCCGATAGTGTCCTTGACCATGGACCTTATGTCCCTCCAGTAAAAGACGAATACCGCCGCCAGCGTGCCCAGATGGAGCATCACGTCAAAAAGGAGGTGTTCGCTCTCGGCGTAGTCCAGCTTGAAAAGATTTTGAAAGATGGACAGATGTCCGGAGCTTGATACCGGGAGAAATTCCGTGAGTCCCTGCACAAGCCCCAAAAAAGCGGCCATAAGTATGCTCAAATCCCTGACCTCCCATGTTTATTTATCCAAAATATATGGGTATACGGATTTACTATAACATAATTTTTTGAAAAAATCCACACTTTTTTCGGAATTTATCGAATTTGGGAGCCATTTGGGGGCCCTCAGCGCTTTTTGTCCCTGTTAAATCTTATCCTCCCGGGGCGAAATTTCTTCTCCTCCCCCCGAAGGAGCCTCATAAAATTCTCCCGGTGCATTATGAGCACCGTAAGCCCCGCCGCGATTCCCAGCACCGTGGTCCAGGTGCCCCGGATGCCCACGATAAATTCAATGGGCGTGAAGGTCAGGGCGCACATCATGGATGCCGGCGAGACCCGCCGGGTGAGGGCGAAGGTCACGAAGAACACCAGCACCAAAAGCACGAACACCTTCCAGCTGAGCATAAGGCCGATGGCCGCGCCCACGGACACGCCCTTTCCACCCTTGAAGTGAAAATACACCGGAAAGCAGTGGCCGATAAGGCAGGTAAAGCCCGAGAGCAAAAATCCGTACTCCCCGCCGATCAGCCTCCCCAGGGCCATCGCCCCGGCCGTTTTCAGCCCGTCCAAGAGCAGTGTGGCGACTCCCACGCCCATGCCGAATATCCGGGCCATATTGGTGGCCCCGGCGTTGCCGCTCCCGTAATTTCTCACGTCCTTGCGGCTGACGACGTAGGAGACTATCACCGCCGAGGACAGCGACCCTATTAGATAACCCGCGATACCGGCCAGGACGATCTTCAAAATTTCCATGGTAAATTCCCCCAAACTCTTTCTGTAAAGTGTAATGTTACACCAAAACCCCGTTTTTGTCCATACCGGTTCCACAAAAGCCGCCTGAGACCGCCGAAAAGCTCCCGCTCAGTTTGTCAAAAACTCAAATTCAAATGTTTTTTGCGGCGACATGTGCGTCGCAAAAAATACCCTTTGTCGGAAAAGGCCAATGGCTTTTTCCGACAGGCTCATTTTACCGCCGCATGGAGGACTCGGTTTGCCACGGGCCCCGCTACAGCGGCTCCGCCGCCGCCCTTCTCCACGCACACGGCGAAGGCGTAGGGGTGCTCCGGGTCCGCCAGGTACCCCGCAAACCAGGCGTTGGACTTCCCGTCCCCGACCTGGGCCGTGCCCGACTTGGCCCTGAGCTCAAGCCCCGGGAAATTCTCATCCCCGTAGGTCCTGGCCACGCAGTAGTCCAGCATGTTCCCGATTTTCCCGGCGGTGGAGGACATCATCACCCGGTCGCTCTCCGCCCCCCACTCGGGCCCCTTTTTTATCTGCGTAAGCTCCGCCATTTTTCCCGAATTTCCTATTGTCCCCATGAGCCGCGCCATGGCGATGGGCGTCACAAGGTCGTTATACTGCCCCACCCCGGACCAGGCCAGATTCAGCGACCCCTCGGCCGCTGCCTCGAATTTTCCCGCCGCCGAGAGGATGCTGTCGATCTCCATTCTCTCCGTAAGGCCGTATTTTTCGGCGTATTTGGCCAGCGTCTCTCCCCCCAGCTCCACGGCCAACGCCCCGAAAACGCAGTTGCAGGAGTTTGCCAGGGCGTCCTCTATCTTCATGTCCCCGTGGGCCTTGGGGCAGGTCAC
>CANQUO010000048.1 GCA_947627085.1 uncultured Oscillospiraceae bacterium | reverse complement strand
AGGCCAAGGCCGATGGCCACAAGCTCCATTATGAGCAGGCCCGCCACGGCGGACCTGGGGCTGTCGCCCAGGCCGAAGAGGCCCGGCGTCCCCCGAAGGCCGGCATAGGTCACAAAGAACATAAGGATGCACAAAACAGCCTCGCCAAATATCCTGAACCTCAGTGACGGGATTCGGGCGGCGTACTTGTGGGCCTCGGCCTTGAAGTCCGGGTCCGGCTCGCTGGCGTAGAAGTCCTCGTCGTCTATGTACTCCGGTCCCTCGTCCTCCCAGAGGCTCTCGTCGAATTTAAGCTCGTCGTCCTCGCCGTCCTCCAGGTCCTCACCGTCGTCCTCAATGTCCCTCCCGCGGCGGCGGAAAAGTCCGAATATGCCCCGCCTGCGGCGGCCCTCGTCCTCCTCCAAAAGCTCCTCTCCCAGGTCCTCCGTCTCCCGCGTCTCCCGCTCATACCGGGAGGTATCGGGCGCGGAGTACCCAGGCTCCGGCTTATCCATACCGGGGAAGGGCCCGTCGTCCATGGAGCTGAAAAACTTCTCCATCATCCGGTCCCTGGCCTCTTCCTCCGGCTCCTCAAAGACGGACTGGTCTATCTCCGGCTTCGTCTCGTAGGCGGGCTTCTCGTCGTGGAGCTTCACCACGAACCGCTCGGTCCGGACCTCCGGCTCCGGCGTCTCCTCGGGCTCCTGGGCGCGCCGGGCCCTCCGGCGGCCGAAAAGGCCCCGCCGCTCCGGTTCCTCCGGCTCCTCGGGCTCCTCGTCGTCACGCTCCCGGGTCATTGGAGCAAACTGCCGGGTGGCCTCCAGCTCCGGCGCCCGGGACGGCGCCGGCTCGTCATAGCGGCGCCGGCTCGAAGCGGTCTCGGCCGCTCCGGCGTTCCCCGCCCGGTCCCTCGGCCCGGAACCGAACTCCGCGAGGATGGAGTCCAAGTCAAAGCTCTCATCCGAGTCGTAGCTCCCGGTAAGCTCCAGGTCGTCAAGATAGTTTTTGTCGTTAGCCATAAGTCCCCCTTCTCCCCAGGCGTATCTCTATATCGCCCGGGGCCTCGGTTTCATGGTTTTAAGACTGTGGGCGCTTATTGTCCCACGTCATTTTAAGCTTCTCTGTCTCATAGCCTCGTACAGCACTATGGCCGCGCTGGCCGAGGCGTTGAGGGAGGATATTTTGCCGCGCATGGGGATGGATATGCCGAAATCACAGCTTTCGGAGACTATGCGCCTCATGCCCTCCCCCTCGGAGCCGATGACCAGGGCCACCGGGCCCGTAAGGTCCGTCTCCCAAAGGCCGCTTACACCGTCCGCCGCCGTGCCGTATATCCACACGCCGGCGTCCTTAAGCTCCCGGATGGCCGAGGCAAGGTTTGCCACTCTCGCCACCCTCATATATTCCACCGCCCCGGCGGAGGTCTTTGCCACCACGGCATTGAGGCTTGCGCTCCGGCGCTTGGGTATTATCACCCCGTGGGCGCCAACGCACTCGGCGGTGCGGATCACGGCCCCCAGGTTGTGGTCGTCGGAGACCTCGTCGCATATAACGACAAGCGGCGGCTCGCCCTTTTCCCGGGCGTATGCCAGTATCTCCTCCACGGTGCTGTATTCCTTCACGGCGGCCCTGGCGATTATGCCCTGGTGTGCCCCGGTGGCGCTCATCTGGTCCAGCTTGCGCCTGTCGGTCTCCACCACCACGGCCCCGGCGTCCCTCGCCTGGGCGGCGAGCCTGCGAAGGCCGGCGTCCGTGTCCCCGGAGGCCACGAATACCTTATTGAGGGTCCTTCCGGCCCTCAGCGCCTCGGTCACAGCGTTGCGCCCCTCTATAAGGCTCTCGTCCGGCCCGTCGTTGACCGGCGTCTCACGGCGCCGGCCCTGAGCGCCCTTGAAATCGCGTCCTCCGCCGGAGGACCTTCTTTTTTCGTCCATCACTTGCGGCTCCTCAGCGCGTCCGCCATATCGAGCCTCTCCCAAGGAAGGTCCAAGTCCGTCCTCCCGAAGTGGCCGTAGGCCGCGGTCTTAAGATATATGGGGGCCAGAAGGCCCAGCTTTTCGATTATCCTGGCCGGACGCATGTCAAAAAGCTCCTCGATGATCCCCGCCAGCCTGTCGTCGGCCATGACGCCGGTGCCCATGGTGTCCACATGGACGCTGACGGGTCTGGCGACGCCGATGGCGTAGGCTATCTCTATCTGGCACCTTCTGGCAAGGCCCGCGCCCACCACGTTCTTGGCGATGTACCGGGCCATATATGCCCCGGACCTGTCCACCTTGCTGGGGTCCTTGCCCGAGAAGCACCCGCCGCCGTGGCCGCCCACGCCGCCGTAGGTGTCCACAATTATCTTCCTGCCCGTAAGGCCCGAGTCGCCCACCGGGCCGCCCACCACGAATCTACCGGTGGGGTTCACGAAGAGCTTTGTGTCCCGCGTTATGAATTTCGCGGGTATCACCGGCTTTATCACCGTCTCCACTATGGCCTCCCGGAGCCTCTCGATGGAGACCTCCGGCGAGTGCTGGGAGGACACCACTATTGCGGGACAGCACTCCACATGTCCCTCGCCGTCGTATTTCACCGTGACCTGAGTTTTCCCGTCGGGCCGCAAAAAGCCAAGCTCCCCGGTCTTGCGGACCTGGGCAAGCCGCCTTGACAGCTTGTGGGCCATTGATATGGGCGCCGGCATGAGCTCCGGCGTCTCGTCGCAGGCGTAGCCGAACATCATGCCCTGGTCCCCCGCCCCCTCGTCGCTGGCGTCGTCATAGGCTGAGTTCACCCCCATGGCTATGTCCGGTGACTGCTCGTCGATGCTGGTGAGCACCGCGCAGGAGTTGCCGTCAAAGCCGTACTCGGGCCTGTCGTAGCCTATCTCCTTTATGGTCTTTCTGGCTATGGCCGGGATATCGGCGTAGCACTCGGTGGTTATCTCACCCATCACCAGCACCATACCGGTGGTGCACACCGTCTCGCACGCCACTCTGGCGTGCTTGTCCTGAGAGATTATATAGTCCAGTACCGCGTCGGATATCTGGTCGCAAATTTTATCGGGATGGCCCTCGGTCACCGATTCTGATGTAAAAATCCTGCTCGACATGGTATTCCTCCACACCAAATATATATGATTATAGCAATATACATTATATTGTAGCACATATTTTAAAAAAACGCCATATCTATTTGAAACTTTTTGCAATAATTTATTCTTTTTTCGGCCGGTATGGGGAAAAGCGCCTTTGTTAATAAAATGTTTGCCGTTACATTATGGACTTTTTTCCTTGAAGAGGTTATAATACTTTTAAGAGGTGATAGCTTTGAAGTCTCTCGACAGGGCAATAACGCGTTTTTGTCACAAGCACCCCAACTTCGGCATCAGGAACCTGATGCTGTACCTTGTGGCGGCCAGCGGGATATTTTATATATTCGTCATGATGGACCGCACGGGGACGCTCGTAAATTACATCGCCTTCAACCCCGCCCTCATTCTCCGTGGGCAGGTCTGGCGAATCGTGACCTTTTTGCTGATGCCCACGGGCGAGAACATATTTTTTGAGGCCGTGGCGCTCTACTTTTACTACTTCATCGGCTCAAGCCTTGAGCACCAGTGGGGCACCGCCCGCTTCACCATCTACTATCTCACGGGCGTGCTATTCAACGCCGTGTTCGGCATGGTGCTCTATTTTATCATAAAGCCCTCCGCCGGGATATTGGCGGGGCCCATGGTCGGTGCCTTTATGAGCGCCTCCTATCTCAATCTCAGTATGTTCTTCGCTTTCGCCTCCATCTGGCCGGACACCAGGGTCCTGCTTTTCTTCTTCATCCCCATCAAGATGAAGTGGTTGGCCATCGTGGACGCGGTGTTCTTCGGCTGGTCCATAATACGCAACATCGGCGTATTCCCCTTAAATCTCCTGCCCCTGGTGGCAATACTCAACTTCTTCCTCTTCTGCGGCTCGGACCTCTTCGGCAACTTCCGCCGGAACCGCACGGCTTACAAGCGCCGCGCCCAGTGGGACAGGGCCGTGCACCAGGCCCAGCGTGAGGAGCGTTCACAGCCATACCGCCACAAGTGCTCCGTCTGCGGCCGCACCGACGTCACAAATCCCGAGCTTGAGTTTCGCTACTGCTCCAAGTGCCAGGGCTACCACTGCTTTTGCCAGGACCACATAAACTCCCACGTGCATTTTACGGAGTAATAAACAGGACCGCCAAAAAACGGGAGGGTTTAGAACCCTCCCCTACAAAAATACGGGGTACCTCCTATTGACCCCGTAGGGGCGGGTTCCAAACCCGCTCGTCTCCACCGCGCAAAAAAGCCCCTCCCTTTGGGAGGGGTGGCCGAGCGTAGCGACGGTCGGGGTGGGGCGAGTATTCGAGTATTCGTGCCCACCCCTTGCCCCCTCCCAAAGGGAGGGGCAAAATAAGCGCCGCCCCATTTTTTGGGAGCGGCGCTTTTTGTTGCCTTTGTTTTTTTATTTTACCCCAAGTATCTCCCACACCCGCGCCATTGCCGCGTCGTCCTCCGGCCCAGAAAATCTCAACTGTCTCCCTGTCCTCCATCACGTCACCTCTTTGAAACGGCCCTTTCATATATAAGGACGTAAAAAACGCAAAGACATAATTACAGGTGCCCCATTCAGTACTTTCCGATATGAATGTGGCGCGTTTTTATCCCAAAGTCACTGAATTAATCTTCATTTTCATTACCTTCCCGTGGCGCGGAAAACAGCTCGTCTACAATAGCTTTTGCGTTTTGCAGACGCGAATAAGGGATATAAAACCTGACCCTCTCTGACATCGGACCAACCTTTAGCGCCAACCCCGCCCCCAATACTTTTTTCGTGAGACAGGGAATGTCGTTTTGCTTCAGTACATCTTCAAGCATTTCAGCCCACATAGTTTCCTTCTCGGTGAGGAAACAAAGGTCGCGAGGCTTGGGCGGCCGGACATTTTGACTTCCGCAAGCAGGACACCGATTTTCTTCAAAAATAATGCCGCATCTTTCACAGTACATGACGTTACCTCTCATTCTCATCTTCTATATCATCTAATTTCCTTCGTCTCTTTATGTATATCAAACGGAAAAGCTCCATAAGCGCGAAACACAGTATATACACTCCGGCACACATTGCGACGATTTGAATGGTGGTGCCAAACTCGATCGGTTTCTTCAAAATAACAAACGCCCTGACAGCATTTATAACCCCAAGGATAAATGAAGGTATGGTGCTCGCAACGGCATTCATTTTAGGTGTTGGGGTATATTTTCGTGTCCACAGACCGTTTTTCAGGCTAGAAAACACAATATAAACGCTTGCCGCCAATAATGCAGCGATCTCACCCGCCAGTTCTTTTAGAGTTGTCCCAATCAACGCCTGCAGAAGAATAGCGGCAAACAATATCCAGAACACAAACCAAAACCCAAACTCCTCAATTTTCAGCAATTTATTGTCCTGCATTTCATCGAGCATATTTTTTGATTTCTTGTATTTCATTAACTTTCCTCCTCGCCAAACAATTCATCAAGTGATTTTCCTAACACCCTGCAAATAGCGCGGCATAATTTGATCGTAGGATTATAATCTCCCTGTTCTATGGCGTTCATTGTCTGTCTGGAAATGCCGACAGCCTCCGCAAGCGCCTTTTGCGTCATGTCCAACGCGCCTCTTGCCGCTTTGATTTTTACATTTCTACCTATTGTGACCACCCCCTATATACAGTAACATATATATGAATATATGTCAAGTATATATTACAAATTTTCAGTTTTATTTTTATTTTTTTCGCCCGTCAACAGTTTTCTTCGCGTTTTTTGGGATTAGCCACATACCATTCAAATGCAGATAAATCTACCACTTATCAGGCAAGTTTATCAAATTTTCAATCTCTGTGTATGTTGAATAGAAAACGCTCCGGCGATTTTAGCCGGGAACACAAAGTCGAATTGGGACTTACAAAAAATATCACCCGTTTACGAAAATAAAAAGAGGCTGTGAAAAGCGGAGCAAAACCGCTCCTTTTTCACAGCCCCTAAAGACAGTTATTATTAAATTGTAGCGGTGGGTCACAGGGAATTTGCGCCCTCGGACTGGTCATAGCTCAAAATGCCAGCCAGGAACGCCAGCACAAGGCCCTGGCCCCAGCCCTGTATCCAGTCGCGGCTTATGTTGCGATAGCCGTCCCGGTCCCGCATGACGGCGGTGCCGCCGGAGACGTTCATCACCCGGCCGTCCGGGGAGATGTTGGCAAGTATGCCGGGGATGGCCCGGTTTATGTACTTTATGTGCAACGGGTTGCCCTTGGCCACCATTGCCGCGGCGATACCGGCGGAGGCGGAGACCTCCTCGTAGCTCTCCGGGTCGTCAAGGATAGTGCGCCAAAGGCCGTTTTCCGTCTGGAGGAGCTTCAGAGCCGCCAGCTGGTCGTTGAGGGAGCCCACCACGTCAAGGAACTTGGGATACAGGTACGCCTCGGGGAGCCGCACGCCCACCTGGGACATGGTGTAGGCCGCCCAGGCGTTGGCCCGGCCCCAGTAAAAGCCGGACATGTGGTCCTTTGTTATGTTGTTGTAGCCGTGGTAGTATAGGCCCGTCTCCGGGTCCTGCAAATATTTGATGTGCCAGTACCACTGATTTAAGGCGTCGTCAATGAGCTCCTCATCCTTCAGCTCCACACCGACCCTTAAAAGGAAGAACGCCGCCATGAAGAGTGTGTCCGCCCAGGCCTGCTCGGGAAAGTCGTTGTTGGCCGACACCGTGTGCTGAAGGACCCGGTCCCCGAAGCGCAGGGCGGAATTGCGGAGGTAATCCACCTTGCTCATCACCACGTCCAGATACTTCTTCTCCCCGGTGTGCTGGTAGAGAGAGAGACAGCAGTGGCCCATGGAGCAGGTGTTCACCGTCCAGGTGGGAAGGCCAAGCTCAAGGTACTCGTCCACCCTGGCCCTCACCGCGTCCAAATACTCCTTCTTCCCCGTGGCCTCATGAGCCTCGCAGATGCCGTAATAGGCCACGCCGCATGGCCAGTCCCAGGTCATGTCCATGCGCATGGTGCGCTCCACCACCGCGTCCATGACCTTCAGGACCCTTTCCTTATCAAAATCAAGCTTCATAAAGTCACCTCAGTCAAGCCGGAACACCGGCTCAAGCTTGGGCTGTGCCCCGGTGACCGGGTCCATCTCAAGCTCAAGTATGTCCCGCATGTACTCGTTCCACTTGTCCACGATGGGACTCTGGGCCTGGGTCTTTTCCGCGAACTCGATACCCTTCTCGCACTCGTAGTAGCCGAAAAGCTCCTCGCCGTTGGCGAAAATGGTGTAGTTGCATATCCCGGCGGATTTCAGCACCTCCACCATGCCCGGCCAAATCTCGTTGTGGCGGCGGATGTACTCGGCCTTACAGCCGGGCTTTATCCGTCCCTTCCACGCCATGCGCTCCATATAAATTCCTCCTTATTGTTATTTTTATGGTCCGAATATCCAAAAATGATCATTCCCGCCGTTGCCGGCCCTGAGCCACTTATCGACGTTTACGAAAAAATCGTCCAGCGTCGGGTCCCTCTCCGGGTCTATGGCGGCAAGGGTCCGTATCCTCTCCCAATCGTCCACCGTCACCCTGTTCGGCCCGTACCCGTCAAATTCCGGGAGGACCTTGAGTATGTACGGCATTAAAATGTCTATGCTGTTCTCCTGGATGCCCCAGTTTAGATAAAACGAGCTCTCGGCCCAGTATTTTTCCCGGTCTCCGTTTTCGGCATAGGAAAATTCATATACGCACGAGTCCTCAAGCTCGTCGTGTGTCAGCATCCTTATCATCGCTCACCAGCTCCCCATCGGGCAATGTATGTCCCGCTTCGCCGCCCGGAACTCCACAAAGCACCCGCACTGCATACAGGTGGCGTTATTGAGGTATTGACAGCTCCCGCATTTTTCAAGCCGCCCGTTAAATTCCACGTCCGTCGTCCTTATCTCCTCGGGCAGCTCCGCCCGGTAGGTCCTCACGGCCTCGTATAGCTCCTTCCCCTCCGCAAGCTCCCGAAGGAGGCACCGGCGGCATTTCGTCTCACTCACGGGCTATTGTTATGGCCGCCACCGACGAGGCCGGAAGCGTGGCGGTAAAGCGCCTGTCCCCCGTCTCGATGCCGCGCATTTCCACGGGCCTTACGGCGTCGGGCTTATCAAATGTGTTGTGCTCCCCCGGTTTTCCGGAAATAACGGTACCGGATATCCGGGAGCTTTCCTTTATGCCGTCCATCAGCACCTCGATATCGGCGCTGTCCGTGTCCGAGAGGTTCACCACGGTCAAAAGCACCGCGCCGTCACTATTCTCGCTGGCGGAGACGTGTATATCCGGCACCTGCCAATCCCCGCAGGAGATGAGCTTTGTCTCGGCGTAGGTCTCCACCTGTCTCGCCCCCTGGTGGCCCTTGTACATGTCAAAGACGTGGTATGTAGGCGTCAGGAGCATTTTCGGCCCCTCGGTGAGGACCATGGCCTGCAGAACGTTCACCGTCTGGGCTATGTTCGCCATCACCACCGTGTCGCAGTGGTTATTGAATATGTTGAGGTTTATGCCGGCCACCAGCGCGTCCCGCATGGAGTTTTGCTGATAGAGGAACCCTGGGTTGGTCCCCGGCTCCACGTCGTACCAGGTGCCCCACTCGTCCACCACCAGGCCCAGGCGGCCCGAGGGGTCGGCCTTGCGCAAGATTCGCCCGTGCTCCGTGACCAGCTCCTTCATGCGGAGGGTCTTTTGGAGGACGGAGTAATATTCCTCCCGTGAAAAGCCCGTGGCCGCGCCCTTGTGGTTCCAGTCGTCGTTGGGGAGGGTGTAGTAGTGGAGGCTCAGGGCGTCTATCGTGTGCCCCGCGATCTCGGCCACCTTCCGGGTCCACTCGTAGTCGGCCACGTTGGCGCCGGAGGCTATTTTATAAATGTGATGGTCTGAGTAGTCCCGCAGATACGTGGCGTACCGGCGGCAGATGTCCGCGTAATACTCGGGCCTCATATTTCCGCCGCAGCCCCAGGCCTCGTTGCCGATGCCCCAGTATTTAACGTTGAAGGGCTCCTCACGTCCGTTTGCCCGCCGCAGGTACGCCATGGGCGACACGCCCGGCATGTTGCAATACTCCACCCAGTCGGAAAACTCCTGGACGGTGCCGGAGCCCACGTTGCCGGAGAAGTACGCCTCACAGCCAAGCTGGCGGCAGAGCTCCATAAATTCGTGCGTGCCGAAGCGGTTATCCTCCGTGACACCGCCCCAGTTTGTGTTGACGATGGTCTTGCGCCCCTCTACCGGCCCCACGCCGTCCCGCCAGTGGTAGGTGTCCGCAAAGCACCCTCCCGGCCAGCGTAGGACGGGGATGTTGAGCTTCTTGAGCGCCCTCACCACGTCGGAGCGAAGGCCGTTTTCATTCGGTATGGGTGAATTTTCGCCCACCCAGAGCCCCTCGTATATACACCTGCCCAAATGCTCGGCGAAATGGCCGTAGATATTTGGGTTTATGGTCCCCACGGAGCGGTTGGGGTTTATGACAATACGCATATTTTTCTCCTTAAAGCTTCTCTATTACAATGCCGCCGGGGGCGACAGTGACCGTCCTCGCCCCGTCGGGCGTGGCGATCTTCACGGTCTTTTCCTCGTTGGCGCTGCTTATGACCACAAGCTCCCGGCTTTCGGGGAACCAGGCGCACTCGGCCTCCGGCGTATCAGTGAGCCAGTTTTGGTCAAGCCCCCGGCCGCCGGCCCAGAGCATGAGATTTAGGAGCATCCTTGTGTTCTCCGGGCACACCTGGAAACTGGACATGTAAACTCCGCACCCGCGCCCAAGCTTATGGGCCGTGACGGTGGGAAGGCCGCTCTCCGAGGCCAGCACCCGGGTCTTGCCGTCCGTAAGGTAGACGTCCTCAAGCTCCCGGACGCCGGCGCCCTGGGGAATAAGTCCTGGGACGGTCTCCACATCGAAGGTATATTTTCCGTGGCAGACCCTGGCGCCGGTGTCCCTGTCCACGCCCAGAACGTCCCGGAGCCTGAAATAGCCCCAGCCCCCGGAGGCCGCGCTGGGCTCGCCCACACCCACAAATACGCCGCCATTCATGACCCATTTCGTCACCGCGGCCACGAGCTCCGGGTCATTCCACGCGTCCCCGCCGCTCCAGGCGCTGCCCGCCCGGCCGGCGTTTATGAGCACGTCCACGCCCTCAAGTCCGCCGGAGACGGCGTCGTTAAAGTCGATGAACTTAACATCCACGGGAAGGCCGGAGAGGGCCTCGTTTATGTGGATAAGATCGTGCATGTACGTCTCGTGGAAGTGTCCCGACAATGTCCAGGGCCGCAGAGCTCCCCAGGAGTGGAGGACCGCCACATGAATGGGCAGTACCGCCGGCGCTCCGGCCTCGTGGAGCTTCTTTATTGCCCGGAACTCGTCGGAGATTTCGGCGATATAGTCCACGAAATCCGGGAACCCCTCCAAAAGATGTATGTACCCGCCAAGGCCGATGCGGTCGATCTTCGCACGCAAGAGGGCCCTGCGCACGTTGACCCAGTACTGTCTTGCGTCCTTTGTGGGATTTCCGCCCTCCATAAATGTGGGCGCTCCCCCAAGGCCCACCGGGAAGAGGTAGGGATGGAGCCTGAGCTCATGGGTCCCGGCGGGGACACCGGCGCACAGCCGGGCCTCGTAGCCGGAAAACACGCACTTTATTATGCCGTCAAAGCCAAACTCCGGAAAATACCTGCCGTAGGGCTCCACGCCCACCCAGCTGTCATCGTAGAAAACGTACGCCTTCTTGCCGTAGCCGTGTACAAGGTCCACAAGCTCCCGGCCGAAGGAGGCCACGTATTTCTGGGTAAACTCCATGTAGTCCCGCTTGCGCTCCGTCGGCGGCATGTGAGTGACCTGAAGGTCCCCGCGGTTTATGAAGTCCTCGGCGGTGAGGGCGTAGCCGTACTCCTTCTCAAAGTCCTCCAGCGCCTTCTCGCTGACGGTGAAGTCGTAGCTCCCCCAGTCAGAAAAGAGCGTCCTGTTGCGCTCGTGGCTTCCCCATATCCACACGAAGTTATAGAACATGCTGGTAAAGCGCACCACGGTGGTGTCCGGATGCTCTTTGCACCATTTGTCAAGGTAGTTATAAAGATACTCTCTCGCCACCGGGAGCCTTGGGTCTATGGGCATCAGGTGCTCGCTTTTCCAGGAGTTTGTCACATGGTTATACATGTTTATCTCCTCCCAGGTGCGGTAGGCCATGAAGCTCACGGTGTAGGCATGGTAGGCCACCGGCTTTTTAACGGCTACGACGCCGTTTTCATAGCTCCACGCGCTTTTTTCAAGCTCCTCGCCCGCCGTCCTGTCCCAGACCTGCCAGTAGTCCATGGCCTTTTCGGAGTCGTTCACCCGGAACTGCTCGGCGAAAAATCCGGCCATAAGGTCGATTTTAAGCTCCCCCTCTCCCGCGACCTGGGGGTCGGTGGAGAGGAAGGTCTGCTGGAGGCACTCCGGGTGCTGTCGTCCGAACTCGTTGTGCTCCCTTATGATGCATATGGTAGAATATACGCCGTACCCGGCGTTTATTATCTCGTCGGAGAGCTTTGTCCCGTCGCTGTCGCGGACCACGTCCGCCCCCCATCTCTCCGCAAGCTCCAGCGTGAGCTTTTCATATCCGGCCTCGCCGGGCATTGTAAATCCGCCTTTTGTGTGCTCCATGTTTATCCCCTTTCCTCGTTTTCCCGGTAAAGCTCCGGGTCATGCCGGTATTTTGAATATCAGGTTATTGGCCAGGGCGCGCCGGGTATCATGCCGTAATCCACCAGCGGCGCGGGCTCCGGCGGTATCTCCATGCCCTCCGGCAGCTTATCCGCCGGGGGCCTGCGAAGCCCCTCCAGCGGCGGGCGTATGGGCCAGGGCTCAACGCTTGCGTCCTCAATTACCCCCAGCCTCACAAGCTCCGACGCCACAAAGCCCGCTATCATGTGGGCCCCGAAGTCGTTGGGGTGGGTGTAGTCGCAGGGGTGGAACCAGGGCTTGGCCTTGTCCATCCCGACAGCCAGTATGGCGGCCTTCATTTTTCCGTGAAGGTCGCACACCTTCACGTTCTCCCTCTCCCCTATCCTCTTTACGGCCTCGGCGTAGGGCAGGAGCATGTCGTTATACTCCGTCGCGCTCTTCCATGTATTTCTGGCAAGGCTCGTCACAAGTATGGGCTCCGCGCCAACCTCCCGGAGCTCATGTATAAATCTCAGGAGGTTTTCCGTATACCCCGTGTCGGCGGCCAGATGTATCCTCTTTTGGTCGTTGTGGCCGAACTGTATGAGCACCTTGTCCCCAAATCGGACCTGCTCAAGCATAAGCTCATAGTGGCCCTTATCCCGGAAGGTCTCGGTGGACAGCCCCGAGTGTGCGTGGTTGGAGATAAGATATTCCGTCCCCACATAGAGCTGTAAGGCCTGTCCCCACCCGGCGTAATTTACCCCCGGGGCGTAGGGCGTCGCCGCCGGCTGGTCCGTCACGGTGGAGTCGCCCATGAGGAACATGGCGGGCCCCTCATATTTTTCGATCTTTACGTCCGCAAGCCCCGCGCCCACAAGGCATATATCCACGGCCCGGCACTCACGCCTGCCCATATCCCCGGCGGCGGCGTCCCCGCCCCCCACGGCGATGATGGGCGCCACGTCGCAAAGGACCCGGACCGCGCGTTTTTCCCCGGCCCGCAATTTTCCCATCCAGGCGATGTGGCGGCGGCCGGTGGCCTGTCGCCCGACGACGCCGGCTTCCGCAAACAGGTGGAGCAGCGCATCTACGA
>CANQUO010000047.1 GCA_947627085.1 uncultured Oscillospiraceae bacterium | reverse complement strand
CAATGTGGTGCTTTACGCTCTGTTCCCTGGGACTTGTGGGCATACCGCCATTAGGGGGCTTTGTGAGCAAGTGGTATTTTGCGATGGGCTCTCTCGGCTCGGGAATACCGATTTTCTCCTGGCTGGGGCCGATCATATTGCTTGTAAGCGCCCTCCTCACAGCGGGGTATCTGTTCTCCATCACTATACGGGCGTTTTTGCCGGGGGCGGATTTTGACTACGGGAGCGTACAAAAAAGAGAGCCCACACTCTGGATACTCATTCCACTTTTGCTCCTGACGGCGCTTACGTTTTTGACCGGCATTTTACCGGGTCCCATAACCGATATCGCCGCTCAGGCGGCGGGGCTCATTTTCTGAAGGGAGGCGCCACATGAAAATACTGATGCTTATCGCCGTGTTCCTCCCCATAGCCGCCGGCGCCGCCCTTCCCCTTTTCAGATTTAAAAAGCGCCTGCACAGGGAGTGCTATGTACTCTCCTTTGTCTGCGCCACGTCCGCGATTGTCCTGGCGCTTCTCTTAAGGGCCCCTGTCGGCCAGCTGAAGTTCGTCTCCTTAACGGCGACTCTCCATATCACCTTGAGGCTGGACGGCCTTTCCGGCGTATTCTCGGGCCTTGTGGCGTTTTTGTGGCCGCTTTCAAGCATCTACGCCTTTGAGTATATAAAGCACGAGGGCGGGGACGACAAATTTTTCGCGTTTTATACCGTGACCTACGGCGTGACCCTGGGCATCGCCATGAGCGCAAATCTTATTACGCTATACCTCTTCTATGAGCTTTTGACCCTGGTCACACTGCCGCTGGTGACCCACTCCGGGGACCGGCGGTCCGTGAGAGCAGGCATTAAGTATCTGGCCTACTCCATCGGCGGCGCGGCCTGCGCCTTCGCGGGGATGATGATACTCTACGCCTACGGCTCCAGCTCCCTTGAGTTCACCTACGGGGGCTTTGTGGGGGCCGGCCCTGAGCGCCGGACGCTTATGCTGGTAGCGTACTTACTGTGCTTTTTTGGATTTGGCGTAAAGGCCGCCGTATTCCCCTTCCACTCCTGGCTCCCCTCCGCCGGAGTGGCGCCGACGCCGGTGACGGCGCTCTTGCACGCCGTGGCGGTGGTCAAGGCCGGGGCCTTCGCCATCACGAGGGTGACGTTTTACTGCTTCGGGCCCTCGCTTCTCTACGGCACCTGGGCCCAGAGCATAGCGATGGCCTTCGCGGTGTTTACCATCGTCTTTGGCTCATCAATGGCACTTCGGGAACAGCACCTTAAAAGGCGGCTTGCCTACTCCACCGTCAGCAATTTAAGCTATATCGTGTTCGGCGTGACGCTGATGACGCCGGCGGGGCTCACCGGGGCGCTGAGCCACATGGTGTTTCACGGGGTCATGAAGATAACGCTCTTTTTCTGCGCCGGGGCCGTGATGTACATGACCCACCGGGAATTTGTGCCGGAGCTCACGGGCCTCGGGAGGTACATGCCCGTGACCTTCGCGGCCTTCACCCTGGCTTCCGCCGCGCTGGTGGGCGTTCCCCTGCTCCCGGGATTTATAAGCAAATGGAGCCTTGCCACCGCGGCCCTCGCCGAGGGAGGGGCGCTACCCATAGCCGGTGTGGCGGCGCTTTTGATCTCGGCCGTACTCACCGCCGCCTATCTCCTCGGCACCGTGGTCAACGCCTTTTTCCCGCCAGCGGGACAGGGCGAGCACGGGCTGGAGCTTGCGAGGGACCCGAATATGTACATGAAGCTCCCCTTTTTCGTGCTGATGCTGGCGATGCTGGCCCTCGGCATGGGGTCCGGGGGACTTATGGAGCTTCTGTCCCGCGTGGCCGCGGGCGCTATGTGAGGAGGCGGGAAAATGAAAGACTACATCCTTCTTCTCCCCATCCTCCTGCCAATGATCGGAGCGCTGGCGTCGTATATCCTGGGACGCCGGAGCAAAAAAGGCCGGGATATTCTGGCCGATACGGTTGGCGCGTTGGAGTTTTTGATCTGCGCTGGGCTTCTTGCCACTGCGGCCTCTGGACGGGAGCTTGCCCTTTCGGTGGATAATATCTGCGGGCGGGGCCTTGAGCTTAAGCTGGACGGCTTCAGGGCGGTTTACGCGCTCATCGCGGCTGTGATGTGGATGATGACCACGGTATTTTCAAACGAGTATCTGGGCCATTACAGGAACCGCAACAGGTATTACCTATTTACGCTCCTGACATGCGGGGCCACGGTTGGGGTATTTTTGTCAAACGACTTTTTCACCACCTTCATCTTCTTTGAGATAATGTCCTTCACCTCCTACGTCATGGTGGTACAGGACGAAAAGCCCGGGGCCATGCGGGCCGGAGAGACGTATATCGCCGTGGCGGTGATTGGCGGCATGGTGATGCTGATGGGCCTGTTCCTCCTTGAAAACAGGCTTGGAACGCTTAATTTTGATGAGCTCCGGACCGCCGTTGAGTTATTGCCGGACAAATCCGCCCTCTATCTGCCCGGGGCGCTGATACTCTTAGGCTTTGGGGCCAAGGCAGGAATGTTTCCGCTCCACATCTGGCTTCCCAAGGCCCACCCGGTGGCTCCGGCTCCTGCCTCTGCCCTCCTGTCCGGCGTCCTCACAAAGGCCGGTGTTTTCGGGGTGCTGGTCTTAACGGCCAGGGTATTTCTCCACGACGGTGTCTGGGGCAATGCGATACTGGCCCTTGGCGTGGTGACCATGGTCCTTGGCGCGGTGCTGGCGGTATTCTCCATCGACCTTAAGCGCACGCTCGCCTGCTCCTCCATGTCACAGATAGGCTTTATTCTTGTGGGCGTGGGTATGCAGGGACTGCTGGGCAGTGAAAACGACTTGGCCGTATGGGGCACGGGGCTTCACATGGTGAACCACTCAATGATAAAGCTGGTCCTTTTCATGTGCGCCGGGGTGGTGTACATGAACACCCATGAGCTTGATTTGAATAAAATCCGGGGCTGGGGACGAAATAAGCCGCTTCTCAACGTCTGTTTTCTCATGGGGGCGCTGGGCATCGCCGGCGTGCCGCTGTGGAACGGCTACGTGAGCAAGACGCTCCTGCATGAGTCCATCGTCGAGTTTACCGCCCTTGCCGGGTCGGGCGCATGGATATATAAGGCGGTCGAATGGCTCTTTCTCATCTCCGGCGGCCTTACCGTGGCGTATATGACTAAACTCTACGTGGCGATATTCGTGGAAAAGCCGGAAAAGCCGGTGGAGAAAAAGCCGTATATGAGCTTAAAGTCCGCCCTTGCGATAGGCATCCCCGCCCTTACCCTACCGGTGATGGGTATGCTCCCATCTCATATAATGGAGAGCGCGGCAAGGCTCATGGAGGGCTTTATGGACCCCACGCTTCTCTGGCGAGACTCACAGCGGGCCGGAATAGAGTGGTTCTCCCTTACAAACCTCCGGGGCGCCCTCATATCCATATCCATTGGCGCGGCGGTGTATCTGCTCATAATCCGCACCCTGCTAATGCGACGTGACGGGAGCGGAAAGAAATATTATGTAAACTTATGGCCCGCGAAGCTCGATCTTGAGGAGCTTGTCTACCGCCCGATCATTGAAAAAGCCTTCCCCTTCTTGGGCGCCCTTGTGTGCAGGATTCTTGATAACCTCACAGACTGGCTTGTGGCGGCGCTTGACCACACACTGCTTCGCCAGAAGCCCATCCCGCCCAGAGTCGACGAGGATTATGAACCCGGGGACTTCGCCTCCAACCCCCGGCAGAGCCGCACCTACCAGCGCATCTCCGGCAGTATCTCATATAGCCTCCTCCTCTACGGCGCCGGCTTCTGCGCGGCGATGGTGTATCTCATTATTATTCTGATAATGAGGTATTGAGATACTGCGACCTTTTTAGCAAAATCACCCCGCGTCCCACCATCAGGGACGCGGGGTGATTCTTTTTTTATCGCCGGTCGGGGAAGCGGCATAGTATGTATCGGAAGCTCAAGGTGACACTGTCGCCTTGGCGGCCATAACGATTTTGGAGGAACTGAATTGGAAAACCTGAAACCCGATATGAAGCCCGACATGGGCGGCGATTGCGGCTATAAATGCGGTATGTTGCCCATGTGCGCGCCTTTGGCCACCTCCTGGGTGCCGCCCCAGGGGATGAACCCGCCAATGTACGCCCCCGAGGAGGCCCTGACCCGCGGGACGCTGTTCCCGGGCCTGGACCTGCCTTTTATGAATATGGTCAACAAGTCAAACCCCTACGCCGGCACGCCCTTGGGTGAGCTCATGGCCTTGACGTTCATGGTGAAGGAGCTCCAGCTCTACCTTGACACTCACCCCAACGACAAGGAGGCCTTCAAGGCCATGAAGGACACTCTGGCCCTCAAAAACGAGGCTTGGAAGCGCTACGTGAAGATGTACGGCCCCCTCACCGTGGAGGACCTTGAGATGAGCGACAAATACGACTGGCTTCAGGGTCCTTGGCCCTGGGAATACTGCGAAAGGAGCGCCAAATAAGGTATGTTTTCATATATCAAAAAGCTCGAATATCCCGTAAAGATCGCCAACACCAACCCCGCCTTGGCCAAGTTCATAATCAGTCAATACGGTGGACCTGACGGGGAGCTTGCCGCGTCGCTTAGGTATTTAAGCCAGCGCTACTCCATGCCCTATCCGGAGCTCCGGGGACTTTTGACGGACATTGGCGTTGAGGAGCTGGGGCACTTTGAGATGGTGGCATCCATCGTCCATCAGCTTACCCGGGACATGTCCATGGAGGAGATCAAGAAGGCCGGCTTTGAGACATACTTTGTGGACCACACCGCCGGAATATATCCCCAGTTCGCCTCCGGCACGCCCTGGACCGCGGCGACCATCGGCGTAAAGGGCGACACCATCACCGACCTCACCGAGGACATGGGTGCGGAGCAGAAGGCCCGCACCACCTACGATAACATCCTGCGCATGTCCGACGACCCGGACGTGAACAACGTCATACGCTTTTTGCGGGAGCGCGAGGTCGTCCACTTCCAGCGCTTCGGCGAGGCCCTGGGCAAGACCCTGGAGAAGCTCGACCAGAAGAACGTCTACTTCATGAACCCGTCATTCGATAAATAAACAAGGAAACGCTCAGAAGGGCAATGCTTTTCTGGGCGTTTTTATTCCCTAGGCTGGCGGCCGTTGGCTGTTTTGTGGTTGTCGGGTGATGATAATCAAACCCCGGAGTAGGCGGCGAATCCGGCGTCGATGGGAAGGACTACGCCGGTAATGGCGCTGGCGGCTTTATCGTCGCAGAGGAAGAATACGCCACCTAAGAGCTCCTCCGCGTCCACAAAGCGGCCCATGGGGGTGCCGTTGAGTATCTTTTCGCTTCTCGCCGTGGGCGTGCCGTCGTCGTTGAAAAGGAGCTTGCGGTTCTGGTTGCTGACCAGGAAACCGGGAGCGATGGCGTTGCACCGAATGCCGGACTTGGCAAAGTGGGTTGCAAGCCACTGGGTGAAGTTCGATATGGCGGCCTTGGCCCCCGAGTAGGCTGGGATTTTCGTCAGCGGTATGTAGGCGTTCATGGAGCTGACGTTCAAGATGACGCCGCTCCCCCGCTCCACCATGTCCTTGGCGAAAATCTGTGTGGGCAACAAGGTGCCCTGGAAGTTGAGCTTGAACACAAAGTCCACGCCGGAGGGGTCAAGGTCAAAGAAGGTCTTTTGCCCCTCCTTGGCCGCGTGCTGGTACTCGTTATCGGTGGTGGCCCGGGGATTGTTGCCGCCCGCGCCGTTGACGAGGATGTCCACGGGCCCGAAGTCATTTAAAATCGTCTCGTGGGCGGCCTTGATGGACTCTGGCTCTAAGACGTTGCACTTGTAGCCCTCAAGGCAATAGCCCTCGGCCTTTACCTCGTCGGAGAGCTTCTTTACGGCCTCCTCGTTGAGGTCGAGAGCGGCCACCTTGGCCCCCGCTTGGGCGAAGGCCCGGGCCATCACGGAGCACAGCACTCCGCCCGCGCCGGTGACCACCACGGTTTTACCGGTAAAATCTACATTGAGAGGGAGATCAAGCATTTATATCATCCTTTCCGTAATTTCGTAATAAGTATTCCACAGCTGGCGCAATAGAGGCTCACGGGCCGCTCAGTGGCGAAAAATCCTATCTTCGTGGCCCCTCCCAGGGAAAAACCGCCGCGCTTTTCAAGTGATTTTTCGGTAACCAATACGCCCGGTTCCGCGCTGTCGGGGAGCCACCACGCCGCGTGGCCGCCGTCGCTGTATATGCGGCCCGCCGTCATTTCTCCACCGCAGTATGGGCAGAGGTCAACGCTTTTGTCACCGTCCATTTTACTCTATCACGCCACCGTTGGCTTCGATGAGACCGTTGAGGTAGGCAGAGCCCAAGGCGCGGTCAAAGAGGCCGTAGCCCGGTTTGCCCGTCTCGCCCCAAATCATCCGCCCGTGGTCCGGGCGGAAATACCCGTCAAAGCCCGTTTCCACCAGCGCCTTCACGATGGCGTTCATGTCCAGGGAGCCGTTTTTGGTGAGGTGCCCAGATTCCTCAAAGGAGGTGTCGGGGAGAATTTTAACGTTCCGAAGGTGCATAAAGCCGATGCGCTTCATGGCGGAGTACTTGCGAACAAGCTTGGGAATATCGTTGGCGGGAGAGCACCCCAGGGACCCGGTGCACAGGCACAGCGTATTTGACGGGCTGTCCACGATGGAGAGGTAGCGGTCGATGTTCGCCTCATTGGTGACAACTCTGGGAAGACCAAAGATAGGATACGGGGGATCGTCCGGGTGGAGGGCCATCACGACACCGCACTCCTCCGCCACGGGGATAACACGCTTGAGGAAGTACTCGATGTTGCTCCAAAGTCCCTCCTCCCCTATCTCGCCGTAGGCACGGATAAGGTCCCGGACCTCGTCCTGGGTGTAGCTGGAGTCCCAGCCGGGCAGATGTATGTCGTCCTTCAGTGGGGCCGTCCGCGCCGGCCTTGTCAAGCTGTGTGCGCGTCCAGTCGAACACGGGCATGAAGTTGTAGGTGACGCATTTGACGCCGTATTTTGCGCATCTTCTTATGTTCTCACAGTAATTTTCAATGTGCCGGTCCCTTTCCGGGCGGCCCAGCTTGATTTCCTCCGTGACGGGTATGGACTCCACCACGTCGAAAATAAGCCCGTGCTCACGGCACTCGTCGGCCAGATGCTTTATGCTCTCCTCCGGCCAGACCTCGCCGGGCTTCACGTCGTAGACGGCGCTGACGATGGAGCGCATACCGGGGATCTGCCGTATCTCGTCTAAGGTCACGGGGTCACTGTCGCCGTACCAGCGAAATGAGCTTTTCATGGTTTTTCCTCCTTACAGCCGTGTGTCCCAGCGCCCGCAGAACACCGTGTCCTCAGCCACGCCCTCAAACTCGCTCTTGCCGGTGAGCTTCTCCACAGCGGCGCGGATACAGGCCCGGTCGGGGGCGTAGGCGTTTATAAATGTGTGGACGTTGGGCACGTCTATCATGTGATTTGTGTAATTGAGGGAGATCGCCGCCGTGGGAATCTCCAGGTTGTACCACGGAAGCTCGCAGGAGTGGTTACAGCTCCAACGAAGCCGAACGTGGTTCTCCTGAGCGTAACCCTTCACGTTGATGACAATGAGGGCCAAGTCGTTCTCGGCGGCGAACTGGGCGCGGGTGCCGTGGGACATCATCAGGGCCATATTCATGGGGCTGACGCCGCGCTCCACCTCAAGGTCGTGGAAGTTGGGGCAAAGGTGGACCTCAAAGCCGGCGCGCTCAAGCTCCTCGACGACAACCTGCTTCACCGGGTCGCCCTTGTAGCCCTTGCTTGTGGGGGTGGACTGGACGTACACCAGAAAGACGCGCTTTTTCTCGGCGGGGTTTACGGGGACCATGTGTATGGTGTCCTTCACCAGGGTGACGGACTTCTCGGCGGCAGTGCGGGTGTACTCCTTGTGCTCCTCACAGCCAATCCACTTGTCCTTCAGGGCGGGGTCGGGGATGCGAACACTCTCCTCATAAAGATGGAGCTTCGCCTTCAGGCCCAGGATGTGGTGGAGGGCGTCGGACAGGCGCTCCTCCGTGAGTCTGCCGTCCTCAAGAGCCGCCTTGACGTAGCCGTAGTCCTCCTCCGGCTGGTCGGAGAAGAGGAACATGTCGCACCCGGCGATGAACGCGCCGGGGACGGCGTCGCAACGCTTGGACATGGCGGACATGCCGATCATGTGAGAGGCGTCGGTAATCACAAGGCCGTTGAAGCCCATCTCGCCGCGCAGAAGGTCGGTTATGAGCTCCGGGGCCAGGGTGGCGGGCATGACCTCCGCGTCCGTCATATCTGGTCTGAGGTGCTTGGACATCTGAGGCAAGGCGATATGGCCCACCATGATGGACTCCAGTCCCTCGTCGATTGCCGTCTCATATACCTTGCGGAAGGTGGCGTTCCACTCCTCCACGGAGAGGTTGTTGACGCCCAGGGCCAGGTGCTGGTCCAGCTCCTCCACGCCGTCGCCGGGGAAGTGCTTGCAGCAGGCGGCCATGTTGGGGTTGGCGGCCTTGATGCCCCGGATGTAGCCCCGGACGCCTCGGATCACACGGTCGATGTCCGTGCCGAAGGAGCGGGTGTTGACGATGGTGTTGCGCCAGTTCATGTACACGTCGGCCACCGGATTGAACATCCAGTTTACGCCGAGAGCTGTGGCCTCGCGGCCCGCCACAAGGCCCATGTGATATGCCGTCTCGTCCACGTCGCCGGCTCCCGCCTCCACGGCGGTGGACACAAAGGTCCCCTCCGGGCATACGCCGTTGCCGCCGTCGTCGCAGTTGGCGGCGATAAGGAGAGGTATTTTACTGTGCTTCTGATATGTGGTGTTCTGGAAATAGGTGCTGTCCTTGTTGCCGCCCTGCCAGCGCAAACCGCCCTGGTGGAAGGCGCTGAGCTTGCCGGCAATCTGCTCCTCCGTGGCGGCGGGGCCGGCCTGCATGAGGACGAAGAGCTGTCCTATCTTTTCGTCCAGAGTCATGGAGGCGATGGTGTCCTCCACCCACTTTATCTGCTCATCATTTAAGTAAAAGGGCTTCGCTTTAAGGTCAACCATGGTTATCTCCTCCTTTTTGATATGTGATGTCGCTTACGCGCCAAGATTGCGCAGGAACGCTTCAACGTACCCCTTCTCGGCCTCGCTGTACTCCCCCGCCCTGAGCTTGGCGAAGGCGTCGGGTATATGGGCCCAGCTGGCCGCCTCGTGACGGACGAGGATGGGATAGTAGTGTACGCCGTTCTGCTTTGCCGCGTCCTGATCGCCGGGAGCGTCGCCAACCATCAGGACCTTCTGAGGGTCATAGCCAAATTTCAGCATCTCGGCAATGCAGTGGGCCTTACTCCCCATGTCCTGGGCCAGCATGATGTCCACGTGGTCAAGGAGCTTAAATTTCGTCCATTCCTCCACCACCGCGTCCCGGTTGGCGCTGGACACTATGGCTACGTCGGCAAATTCCGAAGCCGCCGCCAAACCCTCTTTTGCCCCCTCGAAGGGCTTTTTCAGCTCCTCCGGGAGCTTGACGATTGCGGCGTTTACGGCTTTCGACCAGCTGAGGGCCTTTTTTAAAATCGGGCTCCCCGTCTCGTCAATGGCCTTTTGGAGAGCATCGTTTGACGGCGCCGCGCCGGAGTTTACCCATGCGGTCAGGTCCTCCAAATGGTCCACGGGCGTATATTTCGCGCTTACCTCCGTGAGCATCATATCGAGGGCCTTGAACCTGTTTATGCCCCGCGTCATGGAGTAGAGATTTATCTCGTTCCACCGCTCCAAAATGGGCCCGCTCCACCGCTCCAGCCCCCACTCCTTTACCATGCAGGGCCCGAAGCAGTAGATGTGCTTGCAGTCCATGGTGTCCATGGCGCACCCGTCGGAGTCCACGCACACAAGGTAGTCGTGCTTTTTAACGTATGTATCTAAAACGCTCACAGGCGTTTCCACCTTTCAGTTTAAAGTACGCGGGCCGGGGCGAACCCCGCCCGCGCGTTGAGTTACAGGAGTATCTTGCCGTTTTCGTCCGCCTGCATGGGGACCACGGCCAAAATGTCAATGACAGTCATGGCGACAGACACGCCGCACCAGCAGGTGGCAAGGTACAGTGCTCCCACTATCCAGTGATGTGCGTAAAACCGGTGGGCGCCGATGATACCCAGAAAAATCGCCAAAAGAATGTATGTCCTTTTTGACACCGGAATCTTCACCCGGTTTTCACGCCTGTCGAAAAAGGCGGTAATGGCCCGGGAGATGGGGCCCTCGCGCACGGGCTTTTGCTTTGATTTTCTGTCTGCCATGATATTCTCCAATGCTTATAAATAAATAGATTTCAGTATTTTCGGATGATGTCAGACCTTAGCCTTAATCTCGGCGACCTTCTCCTGAATCTCCTCCATCTTCTCCTTGGTCAGCGGGTAATATTTAAGGGCGACCAGGTTGAAGAGCAGTCCGATGATCACGATGCCGTAGGACAGGAACACGCCTACATAGTGCAGAGAGGTTGAATAGGGGGTATTGATGTCAGGTACCTCCGTCTTAAAGCCGATGGCCGACAGCATGAGACTTGCGATCAGGGGGGCCAAGGAGGAAATGATCTTATCCACAAAGGAAAAGAGGGTACCCATCATGCCGGGTACGTATTTGCCGGTGCGGTAGACTTCGTAGTCGGCGCAGTCGGCGGTCATTGGGATGACGATGTTGCCGGAGACGCCTTGGAAACCGCCGACGATGACGGTCAGGACGATGTGGGCGACGGCGAAGAAGCCCCAGTGGAGGCCGCCGTTGCCGTTGTTCATGCTGGACGGATTGCCGAAGAGCCACAAAACGGCCAGAAGAGCGTTGAATACAATGCCGCCGATGGAGCCGTAGAGCATGGCCTTCCTCTGGCCGAGCTTCGTTGCCAGTGCGCCAACGCAGAGTACTGAGAGGATCATCACGGGTACGGTGGTCATACCTGTCAGGATGCCGCTGAGCCTGTTCTCGCCGGCCACAATGGCGAACATAATGACGGTAATCACGCTGGTCTTGGCCGCGGAGGCCAGCTTGTCGGAGGAGGCTGAGATGACAAGCATCTGGATGGCGCGGTTATTTTTGAGGGTGTCCCAGTAGTCCTTAAGGCCCAGCTTCACGGGCTTGCCGGTGCCGAAGAACTCGATGCGGTCCTTGGGGGCGATGGAGATTACCGCGATGGCGGTGCAGGCGGCGGAGGCGGCCGCCACGATGATCCACATGGTGTGGAAGAACTCGGTGGAGGTATAGCTACCGTACTTGGTGGAGAGGTTGGCACCAATGATAGCAAAGCCGGAGAACAGGGCGGTGTTGTAAACAGCGTCAAAGCAGGTGAACAGGGGGCGCTACTTGGGGTCGTTGGTGAGGCAGGTCTGCGCGGACTTGGTCACTACGCACTGGAAGGTGTAGCCCACGTAGTAGATGGCCGAGATCACAATGAAGAACCCGAAGCGAATGGGCATGCTCTCAGGCAGCTTGTGGGTCACGTGGAAGAGGATAAAGCTGGTGACCAGAAGGATCGCGTTGCCGATGACCATAAAGGGCCTGTTCTTGCCGAATTTGCCGTTGGTCTTGTCCACCACGAAACCAATGAACGGGTCGGTGACGCCGTCCCAGATGCGCATCATCATGGAAAAGCTTCCCGCCACAGTAAAGACCACTCCCACGAATCCCACGAGGTAGTAGGAGACGTAGTTCATCAGGAACAGATAAAGGTTGGTCGCGGTGTTGTTGAGGGCAAAGCCCCCGATGCGCCAAAGCGGTACCCGGTGTATACCGTTTTCGCCGCGGTACTTGGATATGTCGCCTTTCATAATGTTTCCCCTTTCTTTTTGAGAAATTTGTCCGTTTTCGCCCCAGAGGGCGGTTTATGTCAGGCCTGCCGCGAGGGCAAGGGTCCGGTCACAACAGGGCCCGGCAACGTTATTACGCCTTGCGCTCTTTGAGCTCGGACTCCATCTTCGTGAGGGTGTTCTTGTCCAGGTTGTAGATGAGGCCCAGGCCCACAAGCTGAAGGACGGCGGAGAACAGGTACGCGCCCGGGACGAGATAGCGCATATTGCGCGCCACCTCGGCGACCTGGTTGCCCTCGTTTTCCTCCACGTATCCAAGAGCCACCATAATGACCAGGATAAGGGACGGCCCCAGACCCTGGGCCAGCTTGCGGAAGAAGGAGTGGAGGGCGTAGACGGTGCCCTCCTCGCGGGCGCCGTGCTTCCACTCGTTGTAGTCGATGGCGTCGCCCATCATGGACCAGCTGACGGTGGAGTAGATGCCCATACCCAGGGCGTTTATGAGCTGACAGCCGATGTAGATGCCGATGCCCTTGCCGTCGGGGCTGATGGGCAGGATCAGCATCATCACACAGGCGGCGATGCTGACGATGGCGCCCACTACGGAGAGCTCCTTCTTGCCGTACTTACCCACCATCTTCCGCGCCAGAGGCGTGAATAAGATAATGGGCAACATGGAGAACATGGAGACAAGGCCGGAGATTCGGGCGTTATGGAAATAGGACTGGAACAGCACGGTCACGGCGGCGGAGGCTCCCTGCATCCCAAGGAACATGCCCATGGCGGCAAGGGTGGCGCCCACGGCGGGACGGTTGCTCATGAAGTTTTTCATGGCCTTGAGCACGTTGAACTTCGGCCGCTCCTCGGATACCTTTACGTTGTCCTCCACACGGATGACGGTGTTGGCGATCATGAAGCGGAAGGCGATGAAGCCCAGGATGCCCATGACCAGGGCCACGAAGAACACCCGCTCGCCCATGATGTTGTCGTTGGCGT
>CANQUO010000046.1 GCA_947627085.1 uncultured Oscillospiraceae bacterium | reverse complement strand
GGCGCCGACCCAAACCGTGAAAATGTGGAGATAAACGTTCGCCGCAGGTGCTTCTTCCCCGACAAGACCGGCGTCAACTACATAACAGTCCAGGGCTTCGTTATCACCATGGCCGCCACCAACTGGGCTCCCCCGGCGGCCTTCCAGGACGGCATGATCGGCCCCCACTGGAGCCGTGGCTGGGTCATCGAGGACTGTGACATCTCCAACAGCAAGTGCGCCGGTATCTCCCTTGGCCGGTATTTCGACCCGGACAACAATAATTACTTCACCACAAAATACGTCAAAAGCCCCACCCAGATGGAGCGGGACAGCGTCTGCCGGGGCCAGTATCACGGGTGGCTCAAGGAGAACATCGGCGGCCACATCATCCGCCGGAACAACATCCACCACTGCCAGCAGGGCGGCATAATCGGCCGCATGGGCGGAGTTTTCAGCGTAATCGAGGATAATCACATACACCACATAAACAATATGATGGAGCTTCGCGGCGCCGAGATCGCCGGAATTAAGCTCCACGCCGCCATCGACGTGGTCATACGCCGCAATCACATCCACCACTCCACCATGGGCGTCTGGTGCGACTGGGAGGCTCAGGGCACCCGCATAACCCAGAACCTGATGCACGACAACGAGCGCCCCACCTTTGCAAAGCACCTTCCCCGCAGTATGTGCTCTCAGGACATATTCGTGGAGGTAAGCCACGGCCCCACCCTCATTGATAACAACATTCTCCTCTCCGCGGCCAGCCTGCGCCTTGCGACTCAGGGCGTGGCCGTGGTCCACAACCTAATATGCGGCGCCCTCACCGACGTAGGCCGTGGCACCACCTGGCGCTACACCCCCTACCATATCCCCCACCGCACCGAGGTCATGGGCTTCATGACCATCCTCCACGGCGACGACAGGTTTTATAACAATATCTTCGTCCAGCTCCACTCCACGAAGCCCCTGGACGCGGACGACCGCGATAACCGACACTCCGGCACCTGGGTCTTTGACGGCTACCCCACGGAGAGTGAGTGGCGCGCCCAATTCGACTTTACAAGACTCCCCAACATCTCCCAGCTCGAACCGGCCCACTTCGGACACCTGCCCGTCTGGTGCGGCGGCAACGCATACCTTAGCGGCGCCACCGGCTGGAAGGACGAGACCGACGGCTTCACCGACAGCGAAAAGCCCGTGAAAGTTGAGCTTGAGGAGCGTGACGGCAAGGCCGTGCTCCGCACCAATGTATACGATGTCCTCTCCGGCTTTACCGTAAAGCTCATTGATACCGAGACCCTCGGCCGCGCCTTTGAGCCAGAGCAGTATTTCGAGGACCCTGACGGCTCCACCATCACCTTCAACCGCGACTATTCCGGCGCCTTCCGCCCTCTCTCCGTCCTCCCCGGCCCCTTCGCCATGGCCGGCAACGAATTTTATATTTGACTCTTATTATCCGCAAAGACCGTAGACCTTAAGACAGCGTGACCGCCCCGGCATCGTGCCGGGGCGGTCACATTTTTTATTAAGGAGTTACGCCCGTGGGTGGGCCTTATTATATACGTCCTTCAGCTGTTTTTTCACAAGCTGGGCGTAGACCTGAGTTGAGGATATATCCGCGTGGCCCAGCATCTCCTGGATGGAGTGGAGGTCCGCGCCGTTTTCCAGAAGGTGCGCGGCGAAGGAGTGGCGCAGAGTGTGGGGGGTTATGTCCTTGTCTATCTTTGCCATCTCCTGGTAGTGCTTTACCACCTTCCAGAAGCCCTGCCTCGTCATGCGCTCGCCGTTGACATTTACGAAAAGCGCCTGCTCGGTGGGGTCGGCGATCATCTGGCCCCGGACGAGGTTTATATAGTCCGACACCGCTCTTATGGCGGCGGAGTACATGGGGATGTAGCGCTCCTTGCCGTGGGTGGAGCACTTCACGATGCCGGCGGACAGCTTCACGTCGTCAATGTTCATGCTGATAAGCTCGCTGACACGAATGCCCGTGGCGTAAAGAAGCTCCAGCATCGCCCTGTCCCGGTAGCCCTTCATGTCGGTGCACTTGGGCTGGTCAAGTAAGAGCTCCACCTCGGCGCTGGTGAGTATCTGGGGGAGCTTTTTCTCGGCCTTCTCAACCGTTATGTCCACTACGGGATTTGCGTCCACAACTCCGGCGCTAATGAGGTATGTGTAGAAGCACCTGATTGATGCCACGCTCCGGGCGACGGTGGCGGCGGACTTGCCGGCGCCGTGGAGCCACTGGACGTAGCCGTTCACGGTCTGACTGCTCACGGCCTGGACCGGGACATTGGCGTGCTTTGAGAGATAGTCCACAAACTGGTTCACGTCGCGCATATAGGAAAGGAACGTGTTCGTGGACACATGCCGCTCGTCGCGCAGGTATCCCTCAAAGCCGGTTATAAAGTTCTCCTCAGGCAACATGGCCACCTTCTTTCGTTCAGAAAAAAACAGGGAGCTTGGAAATTCCCAGGACCATAAGGGCCCTACCCCCCGCCGAGAGGAGCAATGATATGATCATCGCTGTAAAAAATCTGAGAAAATACGCCCTTGTGTATATCCCGCCGCCCTGGCATGTCCGGAAAAAACCACGGCAGGCAAGCTCAAAGCTGGCGTGGAAGGACCAGGCCGCCACAGGCAGGAACACAAAGGTCGACACCGCCGTGCGTATGCCCACCAGAGTAATGCCCATCAAGGCCCCGTCCCCGGAGTAGAGACGAACGAATACCGACAGCGCGAACCCAGCGGAGAAGCCGCGTAGCGCGGCGAGGACCGGTATACCGATCACGCCCGGGATGGAAAAGCCCATCACAAAGGCCGCTATGGCGCAGGCGCTGGCCTCGGCGAAGAATTTAAAGGTGCTGTCTATACCGCCGGCGTCGCCGATTCCCATAAGGTACGTCCCCACCAGGTCCCCCGCTGTCCCGCCCTCGCAAAAATCAGCGGAGGCAAAGGTCCCAAGCGCGACGCCAAGTGAAAAGAGCCCGCAACATATGAGAAATCCAACCAGCCAGTTTTCCCGGAGCCCCAAAAGTCCGCCCACAAGCTTTCTTTTGTTCATTCAAGCAATCACCCATTGGAGACTATTCACGCCAAAGGAAAATGATGCCTGAATTTCCTCCGTCTCCGGAAGTCTCCTATATAATAATACATTTGGGATTAAATATCAATATCAAATCGAAAATTTGTGAATTATGCACATAAATTATGTTAACAGCGTTATGTTAACCACGTAACAGCCACCCCTGCCAAACCCCTTACAATACCGCGCATTTCCGCAATATTTAGGTTATTATTTTTCCAAGGCCACAATATATTGGTAATCGTGCGCCTTTTATGTAAACATTTGCCCGTGATTACATTTTGTAATCACGGGCGTGGTCAATTTGACGTCACCTGCGCTTCCGGCGGCGCTTATGCGGAGATATTGCGCCCGAGGCCACACCGGCACACAAGATACACAGGATGAGGGTGATATCCGTGCCGTCAAGGGCGGTGGACTCGTCAGACAGGAGCGTCAGGATAATTTTTGCCATAATGACGATAACAGCCGTCCCGATACCCGTCAACAGCCCCGCTCCGCCGGCCCGGAGCCTTGCTATGAACGCCCCGGCGGCCGTGGCCGCGAAAACGCTTATGACGCAGATGGCCTTCTCGGCATCCTCCCCTACCCTGCCGGAGGACACCAGCCCCGCCAGCGCCGTGACCAGCGCCGCCGATATCGCGGCGGCCGCCACGGCCCCGATGAGCGACGATGTCAGCACCCGCGTCCAGTCCTTTTTAATATCCAGCTTAGCCATAAAGAAACCTCCCTGAGAACAAGCCTTGTTAAGACTTATTCTCAGGGAGGCTGAAAAATTACTGTTTTGATTATTTGCTCTCGGTGTCGGTGCCCCGGTTATCCACCTTGTCCTCGGTCTCCTGGGTGTCCTTGCCGGTGGAGGAGATGCCCCACTTGGTTATCTTTATGCGGACACGGTCCTCGCCGGTCTCAAAGGTCACGAACTCGTCGGAGATGTTCACGATCTTGCCGACCATACCGCCGATGGTGGTGATGTTGTCGCCGATGGCCAGGGAGTCTCTCATCTCCTGGGCCTTCTTCTTCCGCTTTTTCTCCGGGCGGATCATGATGAAGTAGAACACGGCGATGATGATACCCATGTAGAGCACCAGCGTCAGGATTGGCATCCCACCTCCGGCGGCGCCCTCAGCGCCCTCAGTGCCGCTGGCGGTACCGTCCCCTGTTGTCGGGGCGAAGCACCCGGTCATGCAGACAGCTATCATCGCCACGGTCATCACAATGGCAATCACGCGAAGGACACAGCTTTTATCTTTTGAAAACATTGTTTACCTCCATATTATCTGGTAGAAGTACCATTTATTATAACGTAGAGCTTAAATAATTGCAAGGATTATTTGATAAAGTTATAAAGTGCAAAGTATCTAATATTTTGACGCGGGGCGAAATGGGAAAAAACACACTTTTATGATATAATGGTGGATAATTTAAAAATGTCAACATTCAGGCATAAAAGATTTAAAATAATCTTGTATCTTTTCCTGATCTGCTGACTCTAATGTAAAAAGAGGTGATGAGATTGCGGGAATTTGACGCGATATTCAATGATCTCAGCCCCGTTGTATTCCGCTTCCTGCTTTCGCTTTGCGGCGACGAGAGCTTAGCTGAAGAATTGACTTCCGAAACCTTTTATCAAGCGTATCTGCACATTGGAAAATTTCGTGGCGAATGTAAAATTGAAACATGGCTTTGCCAGATCGCAAAGAACACTTTGCGTAAAGAGCAAAAGAGGCGAGGTCGATTTACCGGACAAGACCATCCTGAATTCGAAGAATCGGAAAACGATCCGTATGAGGCCATAGCTGATAAGGAGCAGGCAATGCAAATACATAAGCATCTGCATTGCCTTATGGAGCCATACAGGGAGGTCTTTATGCTACGGGTATTCGGAGAATTGAGTTTTGGAGAAATAGCCGGTATATTTGGCAGATTAGAGGTCTGGGCGAAAGTGACCTTTTACCGGGCAAAAAACAAGCTTATTGAGGATATGGAGGACAAAATATGAAGCTGAATTGCAGTATCGTCGAGGACCTGCTTCCATTATACCTGGAAGAGCTATGTTCGGAAGAAAGCAAGACCGCTTTGGAAGAGCATCTGCATGAATGTCACGCCTGCATGGAAAAACTGGGGAGAATGAAAAGCGGCGACATTCTCCAACGAGCGGAAAAACAGGAGGCCAAGCATCACGTACACGATTACGCAAAAAAAGTAAGGCGCCACCGTATACGTATCGGAATATCCATTACGCTCATTTGTCTATTGGCGGTTTGTGTATTCTCGATTTTGGGCTTAACGATACTTGATATGCGCAGAGAGGCAAATCCTGCCGTCTTTGAGCTAGAGGACGGCGTCCATGATCTCACCTCCGCTACTCTCGAAATCACGTCGGAGGAGATCGGACAGTATGTTTTTTATACCAACTCCACCAAAATCAAGGTGATAGTGGAGGGGGACGGCCATTTTCAGGGTACGGTCATGCTCTGGGACAAGGAGGGTAGCGGAAACTTTATTCAGATCGGCGAAGTGAATGAAAAGGCAAGCGCCTGCATATTTACCGGCCTCTCCGCGGCAATGCGATACGAAATGACATGTGACGGTCTGGCGGGGACGAAGATCGCCGTCAGCGACGGACGGACGAACAGCTTCTGGAATAGCTTGTTAAATGTTTTGAATGAAATTACGGGAAATTAGCACAAGTCTATATTCTTCTCCCCAAAACCTCCGAATACCTGGCGCGGAACTCGTCAAACGTCCCGTTATCGAGGCTCTCGCGTATCCTGGCGGCCAGCTCGTTGTAAAACCAGAGGTTATGGGCGACCGCAAGCCTCAGCCCCAGTATCTCGCCGCTGGCGAAGAGGTGCCTTAAATAGGCGCGAGAGTATTTCTCGCACACCGGGCAGTGGCAGGCGCTGTCTATCGGCCCTGAGTCCAGGGAATGTTTTTCGTTTTTTATGTTTATTACGCCCTCCCAGGTGAAAAGATGACCGTGGCGTCCGTTTCTGGCGGGCATCACGCAGTCAAAAAAGTCGATGCCCCTGTACACGCCCTCGATTATGTTTGACGGCGTGCCCACGCCCATGAGGTACCTGGGCTTGTCCTTGGGCATGTGCTCCTCCACCGCGTCAATGGTGTCGTACATCTCCTGAGTGCTCTCCCCAACCGCCAGGCCCCCGATGGCGTAGCCGGGAAGGTCGAGCGCGGCTATGGCGTCCATGTGGGCGATGCGTATGTCGTGATAGGTGGCCCCCTGGTTTATGCCGAAGAGCACCTGTCCCGGGTTCACCGTGTTGGGAAGGTCACGAAGCCGCTCAAGCTCCGCTTTACAGCGTATGAGCCACCTCAATGTCCTGTCGGCGGAGGCCTTCACGTAATCATACGGCGCGGGAAGGCCGATGCACTCGTCAAAGGCCATCGCGATATCGGAGCCCAAATTAGACTGTATCCTGATGGAGTCCTCCGGGGACATGAATATCCTGCGCCCGTCGATGTGGGAGTTGAAGGCCGTGCCCTCCTCCGTTATCTTCCGGAGCTTGGCCAGTGAAAATATCTGGAAACCGCCGGAGTCCGTGAGGACCGGCCCGGACCAGCCCATGAATTTGTGGAGGCCGCCCATTTTGCGTATGAGCTCGTCCCCGGGCCGCAGGTGGAGGTGGTATGTGTTGCAAAGCTCTATCTGGCAGTTAAGGTCACGAAGATCACGGGAGGACAGCCCGCCCTTTATGGCGGCCTGGGTGCCCACGTTCATGAATACCGGCGTCTCCACCGTCCCGTGGGGAGTGGTGAACCGCCCCCTCCTGGCCCTGCCGCAGGTCGAAATAAGCTCAAACATCCCATACCTCCGTATATTTAGACGATTGTAACATTATAAACTCTTCCAACCGAATTTGCAACCGCCCGGCATGTGGAAGTAATATAATTTTTTAACGCGCTGTATATAAAATTTAATCACTTTGTTATCAAATAGTTATTGAAACTTCCACGTTTTTTTGCTAAAATACGACACATGGAAAAGAACAGTACAACTTATTACAGTGCAAACACAAGCTCGTCAGGCTCAAAAATTTTCGGCGGATCGTCGGGAGCGCATACGGCTAATAAAAAGCGCGGGAGGAAAAAGCGCAAGTGGCCGATCGTCCTAATATGTGTGCTCCTCGTAATGGTGTGCCTCTACCTCACGGCGGTATACTCCCAGATACCGTTCATAAAAAATCTCCGCACCATGTATATCGAGACCGCCATGAGCACCCTGAGCCACCAGTGGCTGGCCACCTACTTCATCCCCTCCAGCGTTGTGGATAAGGTCGTGGCCGACATGGAACAGCGCGCTAAGGACAACATGGTGGACGAAAGCAAGCTGCCCACCGATGGCACTACGCCTCCGCCATCCTCCGCGGCTACCGAACCCACGGGTACCGCCCCCTCTGAGGCCACCGAGCCACCCGACACGGGACTTGAGGACCTTCTGGCCCAGTTCCCGGAGCTCGACCCGGATACAATTCCCGGCGATATCGAGGATTTCCACGGCCTTCAGATAAAGGACATCGAGGACATGGGGATAAAGACCACAGCCGGCGACACAGTCTGGGCCATTGACTCCCCCAACAACCTTATCATAATCTCCTTCTCAAACTCCGACTACACCGGGAAGCTCGCCATAGTCAAGGACAGCGCCCAGGTAAGGCTGGCCGCCAACAAGCGCTCAGGCCGTGGCTCCACCGTCACGGAATTTGTCAAGGAAAATAACGCGGTCCTGGGCATAAACGCCAGCGGTTTTGCGGACTTTGAGGGCCACGGACGGGGCGACGTCTGCATCGGGCTCCTTATCTCCGACGGCGAGAAGTACTCAAGTACCACCGGCGGCACCTATCAGATATGCGGCTTCGACTACGATAACAACCTGCGCATGGGCTACAAGGTCAAGACCTCCGAGCTCCGCGACGGTATGCAGTTCCAGCCCATCATCGTCCTCAACGGCGAAAAGCATGTTGACGGCGGCTACATGAGCAAACAGCCGAGGACCTGCATCGGCCAGACCAGCGATAAATCAGTCCTGATGCTCGTCATCGAGGGCCGCAGCGTCACCACGGGCCTTGGCGCGTCGGTGTCCACCTGCGCCGATATCCTTATCCGCTACGGCTGTTATAACGCCATGAACATGGACGGCGGCTCCAGCTCCTCCATGACCTACATGAACGAGATGATAACAAAGACCTCCAGCCCCAAGACCGACGGCCGCTACCTCCCCGACGCCTGGCTCATCATGCCCCCGTCGACCGCGACTACCGGGGAATAAATTAAAACACATAAAAAACCGGGACCGTGCGTCCCGGTTTTTTGCGCTCATTTTCTGAAATCTATCCCCTCAAGCTCCAAAAGCCGCGTTTTTATCTCAAGCCCACCACCGAAGCCCGTTAAAGTCCTGTCGGCGCCTATTACCCTGTGGCATGGTATTATGATGGAAATGGGGTTTTTGTTGCAGGCTCCGCCCACGGCCCTGGCCGCGCCTGGCCTTCCGATCATACCGGCAAGCCCCCCGTAGGAGCGCGTCTGTCCGTAGGGTATCTTTTTGAGTCCCTCCCAGACGAGGCACTGAAAATCTGTGCCCCGGTACTTAAGCGGCAGATCAAATTCCCTCCGCTTACCCTCAAAGTATTCCAAAAGCTCCCCCCTCGCCCTGTCCCAGAGCGCCAGCACCCGGGGCGGGGCGTTTTCGTCCATCTCCCCCTCCCCAAAGTCGAGAGAGACCACAAACCCGTCTTCTATCCCGCAATTAATGCCGATGCCGTCAAATTCGTCGGAAAAGTGGTAGATCATAGCGCTATACCCCCTTAAAAATGTATTTTTCTCCATATTTTGTGAAATATATTTCTCTCGATTCGCAGATAATAACGGAAAAAACGGAGGGAAATACAATGGAATCACTGTGGACACGTGATATAAAAGCGCCAGAATACCCGTCCCTGTCCGAAAATATGACGGCGGACGTACTTGTCATCGGCGGCGGTATGGCCGGCGTGCTTATCGCCCGGGAGCTTCAAAATGCCGGACTTGACACCGCTCTCCTTGAGGCCAACGCCATAGGCTCCGGTGTCACCTCCGGCACCACTGCGGTGGTCTCCGCCCAGCACAGCATTCTCTACTCGGAGCTCATTTCAAAGTTCGGTTCAGACGCGGCAAGATGTTACCTGGAGGCGAACCTTCAGGCGGTCCGGGACATAGCCGGGACGGCGGAAGGCATCGACTGCGATTTTGAATATCGCCCGTCCTTCATGTATTCAAAAAACAGTGCCGAAAAGCTGAAAAAAGAGATAGAAACCCTCAATAGTCTCGGCTTTCCCGCATATTTTACAACGGAATTTCCCCTGGATATCCGCGCCGCCGGGGGCGTCGTATTCCCCGATATGGCCCAGTTCCACCCATTAAAATTCCTCTACGGCGCGGCAAAGGACCTCAAAATATACGAGCACAGCGCCGTAAGGAAGATAAAGGACATGACGGCCTACACTGACGAAGGCTCCGTCCGCGCAAAGCACATCGTTGTGGCCACCCACTTCCCATTCATCGACCGCCGGGGCCTCTATTTCATGAAGATGCACCAGACCAGAGAGAGCGTAGTAGCCGTGGAGAACGCCCCGGAGCTGGGCCTTACGGCGGTGGAAAACTCCGAAAAGGGCTTTTTCTTCAGAAATTATAAAAATTATCTCCTTATCGGGTGCGGGAACCATATCCCCGGCAAGGAAAACGAGGATTTTTCCAATATCGCGCTCTTTTTGAAAAAGCATATCCCGAGCGCCCGCGAGGTCTGCCGCTGGGTCAACCAGGACTGCGTCACATTGGACGGCGTGCCCTACATCGGCCGCTACTCCCCCGCCACGCCGGATATTTACGTCGCCACGGGCTTCAACGCCTGGGGCATGACCACGTCCATGGCGGCGTCGAAGCTCCTTACGGCGCTGATAACGGGCCAAAAATACGAATATGAGAAGGTATTTCTGCCCTCCCGGCCCATGGAGCTCCCGCCACTCATCTCAAACGCCGCCAGGAGCACCGTAAATCTCCTTACTCCAACTCTCCCCCGCTGTTCCCACTTGGGCTGTGCCCTTAAGTATAATTCCTCCGCCCACACCTGGGACTGCCCCTGCCACGGCTCCAGCTTTGACCAGCACGGCAACGTCATCTCCTCCCCCGCGACAAAGCCCATAAACCTCCACAACCGCCCCACCCCCTGAATACGACGCTTAATAAGCGTAATACCGCCTTTTTTATTAAAATCCTTATTAAGCGTCCCATGTTTCCATATGCGTTTACCTCGTCTGTCCGCCTATCGGTGAGCCTCAATTAATGTGTGAAGCGGTAATATTTAAAGCCGTCCTTTTCTTCGAGGTATTTAAATCCCACCTTCTCAAGCACGTGCTGGCTTCGGGTGTTTTTGAGGACCGTGTCGGCGTTTACAGCGGTCATGCCCAATGTGTCAAAGGCGTATTTCAGGGCAAGCTTCTCAGCGATCGTCCCATAGCCCCGCCCTTTTACGGCGTCGTTTTGCATATGTATGCTCAGGGTGCACTCCCGGCTTTCACGGTCTATCCCCTTTAACTGAAGCTCCCCTATGGGCTTTCCGTCTCTCATTATCGCGAATAAAACGCGGGACGGCTCCTGCCGTGCGTCAAAATATCTGTCCACAGCGGCCTCGTCATAGCGATATGGCGCGAATTTATCCATGTCCATGTAAATCGCGGGGTCGTTTTCCCAACCACTATATAACTCCCTGCAAAGCTCCCGCGTCATGACGCGTAAAGATATATCTTCCATAAAAACCTCCCAATAAATATCTGAAATAACCGGCGAACGTTTTTTACCTAAATCTTGAGAGTATACTTTGATCACCACGAAGGATATTCACCATCGGTCTCAATACCACATAAAACCCATACCCGATCGCCCCGCCGAGGGTGTTGGTGATAATATCGGTTATGTCGGAGGCGCGTGTACCGTTTATGAGAGGCTGTAAAAGCTCGATGCCCAGGCTCATGAGGAAGCAGAAAAGCACTGTTTTTAAGAAATTCACGCCGGTTTTATATCGTGTTAACGGAAATAATACGCCGAACGGGACTGCCATAAGGACATTCAAGACCACCTGCCTCACAAAATCTCCCCTGCCATTCAAAACGTCCGAAAACGGAACGAGGTTCATGGGCTTATAAGGGTGGTTAAACACGAATGGTAGGGCTGTAATTACCGGCATCATGGTAAAATAAAGCACAAACACAAGATAAACATAGAAAACCGTGTTTATAAACAGCGCGTATTTACCGCAACTTTTCCACCGTTTCAGGAATACTAAAGCATATAAAAGCGCTAAAGCCGTAAAATCAACAAAGTATTTCATAAATTCAACCTTAAAAATAGACCGGGGGCGGCGGTTTTGTCCGTTGCCCCCGGTAATCGTATCGCTTGGGCGCTTACAGCTCCAGCTTGCCCATGAAATACGGCAGTTGCTTTTGCCACCAGCACCAGTCGTGGTTGACGTCGAAGCCCCAGTAGTCGAACCAGGCGGGTATGGCCTTCTGGCGGCAGACGGCGTCGAGGGCGCGGGTACCGGCTAAAAGCTCGTCCTCCCAGGCGCCCTGGCCCACACAGAATATGAGCTGGGAATGGCGGTAGAGCTCCATGTACGGGTGGTCGAAGGGCATGTTGGGCAGGAAGTAGACCGGGGAGTTATCATATATGAGGTCGTCCATGTAGCCGGGGATAAAGTCGTTGGCGTTGTAGGTGCCGCTGAGGGCCACCACGGTGTCGAAGAGGTCCGGGCGGCGGAAGAAGAATATGCCGGAGTGGACGGCTCCCATGGAACAGCCGGTGAGCATCCCCTTGCCGTGGACGTCACCCAGCTCCCGGGCGCGGGGATAGAGCCCCAGGGTTATGTACCTGAACCACTTCTCCTGCATCTCTATCCGGTGGCGGGGGCTGTCGTTTTTGGCGGACCAGCTCTCCGCGTCTATTCCGTCGGCGCAGACGAGCATTATCTTCCCGTCCTCTATCCAAGGGCGCATACACTCCACCATGCCGAAATTCTCAAAATCCCAGAATCTCCCGTTCTGGGGCGGAAAAGCGAAGCACAGCTTGCCCTTGTCCCCGTAGACCTTGAACTCCATGTCCCGGTCAAGCTCCCGGCTCCACTCTTTAAAATACCTGACGTCCATTGTGTTCTCCTAAGCTCAAATTTATTTTTTCTTCTCGGTCACGAATTTGATGAACTCCTTCGCGGCCTTTATGTCGCCGGCGTGGGCGATGAAGGTCTCGTTGCCCATCTGGTCCTCCCAGATGGCGGGAAGGCGCTCGTATTTTACTATCTTATCGCCGTATTTTTCAAATATCTCGTCGTTCGTATGTACGTAGCTGTATATATCCCGTCTGTCGGCGGTGACGCAGAAGTGGTCGTCATTGCTCTCCGGGAGCCTGCGCTCATCATAGGCCACCATCTCCGCCCAAATCTCGTAAACATCCGTGGAGTGGGCGAAATTCATCATATCCGGGGTGTAGCTCCCGGCGGGGCGCATATTGACTTCCAGCCCCACAAAGTCGCCCACACGGCCCAAGCCCTCCTTGGCGACCTTCAACTTGAAAAACTCAAGGTGTATAAAGCGGCTTCGCGCTCCGAAGGATTTGGCGGTGGCCCGGCCCAGCTTGCGGAGCTTTTCCGGCATACCGGCCTCAACGTAGT
>CANQUO010000045.1 GCA_947627085.1 uncultured Oscillospiraceae bacterium | reverse complement strand
CGCTGCCGGAGGACGCGCCGTTTTTCGTGAAGGATTACTACGATTATTACAAGACCTCTCGCGGCTACCATCCCCGCAGTCTCAACTCCAATGGCGGGTGGAACGTCACCGGATGCATGAGCTTTTTAAACCAGCCGATTCTCCAGTACTCCAACGAGATACGCTCCGCCGTGCTCATCGTCCACGGCGAAAAGGCCCATTCCTGCTATTTCAGCCGGGACGCCTACACCGATATGGTGCGGGACAACCCCTATTCCGATAACAAGGAGCTCATGATTATTCCGGACGCCGTCCACACCGACCTCTACGACGGCGGCGGGAAAGGCGCGATTCCCTTCGATAAGCTTACGGATTTCTTCCGCGAGTATCTTGGGTGATGTGACATAAGATGACACGCCGGATATTTTTGCTCCTATCGGCGCTGGCGGTCCTCCTGGGCTCCTGCAACCTTTCGGAGCTTCCAAAAGAGCCCACGGGGACTCAGGAGAGCGAAACGCCAACCGCGCCCAAGGAGAGCGATGCACCACCAACCATACCAAAGGAGGCGTCCACATTGCCCTACGACGGTATCTACCCCCAGCACGACCCTTACGGCACGGGCATCGGCGCCATGCCGGGGCTCGTAGTTTGGGCTTATGACCCGGACAGTGTGGACTGGGACGGGAGCGGTTACTGGTGGGAGCTTGACCACTTTGACGAGAGCGCCATTTTACGCATGGTAAACGACGCCGTTGCCTCCCTCGGCGGAAAAGATAACGCGAAGGACGGTTGGGCCGCACTCTTCACCGCCCACAGCGGCGGCGCGGGGTACAGGGCGGGGGAGAGGATAGCCATAAAGGCCAACATCAACGGCTCCGCCGTCTACGATGATGACACCTCCGGCCAGACGAAAATGAGCTACACAAACCCGGTACTCTTGAAAGCCCTGCTTACGTCGCTGGTGGAGGAGGCCGGTGTCGCGCCGGAGAACATCACCGTCTATGACGTGTCCCGGCTCTTCCCGGATTACATGGTGGAGATGTGTACAGCGGGAGAGCTGAAGGGCGTCCGCTTCGTGGACCGTGACACTGGCGTGGCGGACGAGAGCGCGCCAATCATCAGGTCCCACTCCTTCAGCGGCGCGGTCAACTATCTGCCCACCTGCGTCACCGGAGCGGCATATCTCATAAACCTTGCCAACCTCAAGGGCCACAGTTACGGGATCACGCTGTGCGGCAAAAACCACTTCGGTTCCTTCATAAACGGCAACGCAATGCGCCCGCCGGAGGGGGCCAATCTCCATCAGTGGCTGACGCGAAACGAGATGGGAATCTACAGCCCCTTGGTGGATTTGATGGCCAATGCGGACCTGGGCGGCAAGACGGTGCTCTATATGCTGGACGCCCTGATCTGCGCCCCCAGCGAGGGGGCGTCCATCACCGGGGACAACTCAAAATGGCAGCAGTCCCCCTTCAACGGCGACTACACCTCCAGCGTGTTTGTCTCCCAGGACCCGGTGGCCATTGACAGCGTGGGGGCGGACTTCCTGATGAACGAGCCCACGGTAACAGAGCGCAACGGGGCTCTGCGCGATAATCCAACCGTAGAAAATTACCTCCACGAGGCCGGCCTCGTCTCCGCCGCCCCCTCCGGAACCGTCTATACGGACAGCCAGGGACATACAGTTACAAATCTGGGCGTCCACGAGCACTGGAACAACTCGTCTCAGAAGCAGTACAGCCGAAATCTCGGAAAAGACGAGGGAATAGAGCTCATATTTCTTCAAAAATAGTTAAGAAAGCCTCCGGAATACGCAAAATTCCGGAGGCTTTTTATATGAATTTAAATGTAAATTTATCTTTATTTGATCTTTTAATCGAAGCTCACGGTCATCGGGGGGCGGACGTGGGGGTAGGCTGTCTGGGCGGAGCCGAAGTAGTCATTTCCGACGAGCCCGTTCCAGATGGGACCGTAATTATACCGGGCAAAATAGGTGAGTCCTGTCTCGTCCGCCGTCAGCACATACATGCTATATCCTTCACAGAGGGCGATGCGCTTTCCGTCAAAGGCAAAGTCGAAGGTGTCGCCGGGAGAGCGGAAGAGGTTCGCAAGGCTGGTGAGGTTTGGATACTCGGTCTCCATGTCCAGGCGCGTTTTGAATACAGGCCTGGCTACGCTGTTTTCCTCCCGTAGCAGGACGAGGCTGCCCGCGCTGTCCATAATAAGAAACATATCATCTTTGGCAAGGCAGAAGCTCATCCTTGTGTCGTCTGTCCTCATGAGCTCCGATTTATAAAGCTCCTCGCCGGTGGAGGGGTCAAGGACGGTGAGACAGAGGACGCCGTCCTTAACGGAGTAAAATTGAAGAGTATTTTCATCGGAGCTGAGCCTTAGATATATGGGCTGCTCGCCGGTCTCATAGATAAGACGGGCGCTGTCTATCATAAGATCGCCATTCTCATAGTACGCTCCGCCGCTCTGGTAGGTGGGAATAAAGTATATACCCGGACCGTCCCGGTACTCAAGGAGATTTTCGCCTGTCGCGCTGTCAATGACGGCTAAGTAGAGCCATACGCCGCGCTCACCCATTGCCGACGCTCCGACGGCGGTAAAGCGGTCCTCCGTCTCTGAATTTATATTGTAGTTTCCGCCTTCCGGTATCGGCTCCACGATGGGCTCATGCCAGACGCCCACTGGCTGGGAGCGCAAAAAGGCGATCGTTCCGCTTTTGTCCTTGGCTATGATCACCTCGGCCATTGCGTCCTCCGGCGTGTAGAAGCGGAAGATATCCGATAACTTTTCACTGTCGCGGTCCGAGATGTCAATGAACTGATAGCCCTTTCTGCCTGAGATGCCCCAGAGCCAGAGGTTGTAATAATCGGCTAAATATACGACCTCGGTACGTATTTCGCCGGGCTTTGTCCTGCTCGCCACGTCCATTGTGTGCTTTGTGAGGCCGTAGGGGGATAGCCAGCTCCTTAAGTCCGCCTTGTCGGCTACATCTCTGGCCGTGTAGTCAATGTCCCAGAGCTTGCAGTCCAAATAGTCATGAAAAGGATATTGATTGCCGTATTCCGTCCTGAAATAAAAGTCGGAACGTGACTCAAGCCGGCCGTCCGTAATCGATATGGCTGTGCTCCACCCGGGTCCTTCGGAGTTAAGGTAGTACTGATAATCAACCGTGAGTCCGTTGGCCGCGGCGCGGTCGCCGACGTATTTCTCCCGTATCTCCACGTCGTCCTGGGCGTCAAAGAGCGTAAGGGCTGAGCCCGCGACGATGGCGGCGGAGAGGGCAAGGACCAAAACAAATACGATAAGCCGTCTCATTTTTCGCCCTCCTCGCCTGTAAGCTTATCGAGGGCCCGGCTCACACGGTCGGGCTCGTAGCCGTAGGTCTCCTTCACGAAGCTCATAAGCGTTGTGCCGCTGTCCTCAAGGTCGCTCGTCTGCCTGTCTCCCACGAGCTTGCCCTTTTTTATGAGCACCGCGCGGGTGACGAAATTTTCCACCTCCTCGATAAGGTGGGTGGAGAGAATGACCGTCTCATGGGGCTCCAAAATCCCAAGCAGGACCTTGTAGAAGTCCTCCCGGTTGAATATGTCGTTTCCCGCGAAGGGCTCGTCCATGAGGATGTAGTCCGCCCCCTGACTGAGGGCTAAAATCACCTCAAACTGATTTTGCTGTCCGGTGGATAAGCGGCCGAGGGCCCTTATCCTCGGAAGCTCGAAAAAGTCCATGAGAGCCCGGTAGCGCTTATCGCGAAAGCCCTTGAAATGGTTTGCGTAAAAATCCCGGTGGTCCTCGGCGGTGAGGGTGGGGAAGAAGGAGTGCTGGCTTGTGGCAAAGGAAAAGCGCTCGATGTTTTTCCGCGTCACGCTCTCGCCGTCAAGAGTGACCTCGCCGGAATGGGCGGTAAGGCCAAGTATGGACTTCATAAGCGTAGTCTTGCCCGCGCCGTTTTCGCCGAAAAGTCCCACCAGCTCCCCGGGGCCCACGGTGAGGGACACCTTGTCGAGGGCGCGGGTGAAGCCGTAATGTTTAGAAATGTCGTGAAGCTCAAGCATTGTTTCCGCCTCCTTAAATCAGGCCCGAGGCCAGTTTATCAAATAAGCTTGTGTATATCGCCTTGTACGCAAGGTCGAGCAGGACCGATAAAATAAGCGAAAGGGCGATCCCGACGCCGGGAAGGGTGAAGCACCGGCGGTGGAGCTCCCATTTTGACGATAACCGGCGCATGAAATAGTCGGCCCGCGTGCCCATGAAATGGGTGGCGTAGTTCCACACCGCCAAAAGCGCCATAAGTCCGGCGGCTATGTAAAATCCGTAGAGCCCGTCGGAGGACAGGGACGAATATTCCTCCATCACGGCTCCGGCGCCGATTTTTATACGCTCCGTACAAAGGTAATACTCCCTTGCAACAGCCACAGGGATACGAAGGCTCCATATGAAGGCCAAAATCATCGAACCGGATACTGCGGCGACCTGCTTTTCGGCCTGAGCGCCCAGAGGGACGAGCCTTGATAAATCGGGCTTTTTCACGCGATCGCCTCCTCTTTACAGCTCCTGACGAGGCGAATGACCTGCAGGACGGCAAGTATGAGGGCCCCCGCCGTGATGAGCCAGAGATATTTTTCGCTTTTTGAGCCGAAGAATGCCTCAAGCGTCGCCGCAAGGATACCGGAGACCATCGGTACCCGCCCGCCGTAACGGAGAAGATCGCTGTCCACCGCCATAGAAAGGACCAGGGACAGGTAGAGGGCCGCGTTTGTAAGCAAGAGGGGCCAGTCGGCAAGGGGAATAAGCCAGTGGAGAGTGGAGCTCTCGTAAAAGGCTATCATCAGCGACTGCCCGCTGACGGCGGCGGGGTCTACGGCCTTGAGGAACCAGCCGTAGGACACATAGATCACGCCAAGCTGGGAGGCCAAAAGGGATAGGAACCATCCGGCAATGACCGCAGCGTGCCACATCGTAATCGATCCCTCCGATACGGACAATCTGGAAACCGTCGCCGCTCTCGCGCGGCAGGAGTAGAAGGTCCAGAAGAACAACAGGGCCACAGCGGCGCGGTAGAAATATTTAACGCCAACATTCTCCACAGCGTCGGAGTAGAGAGCCATGTAATAAGCCTGATTCTCCGGTATAAGCTTCGGTATGGCGATGCCAAAGCCGATGAGCTCCGACGCGGCCGTCAAAACAATTATCCCCAAAGCGCCCCAAAAAGTCATGCTGACCCACAAAGCGGGAATCGAGAGTTTTCTTTTCACTCGGTGTCACCTCCAACCTCATACTCATCCCAAAGCCGGGATATGAGCTCCATTGCCTCGGATTTTTCCATTCCGCTGGTCTTAAGAGCCGAGACGACCCGCCCGATCTCCTCGGCTCTCAATTTTGCCCTGGCGGCCTCCACGCTCTCCGGCGTCACCACGGCGTAGCTCTTTGCCCCGGGACGGGAGACCATAAGTCCCTCGTCCTCAAGGAGCTTATATGCCTTTTGCACCGTGTTTGGGTTTACGCCAAGCGTCGCCGATACCACCCGCCGGGAGGGCATCTCGTCCCCGTCGGCAATTGAGCCCGCCGCCACGCCGGCGCGGATGAAGCGGACTATCCTTAAATAAATGGGCCCGTCGCCGTCGGACGGAAATCCCGCGAGACTTATCACGGCCGCGCCTCCTTTCAACCCGAGTAACTGTATTAGTCGAATAATACGGTACCGTTAACCGTATTATATGCGTAATACAGTTCTCTGTCAATAGGGAATTTGAAAAAAATCGATATTTTTATTTTCAGACGAAAAAAAGAAGGAAATTTAAAAAATTTTGGGGCGGAGGGGAGCGTATATGTTGTTTTATTTTGACGAATGTGATAAAATGTGATAGATAAAAGCGGAGAGGACGGTGATATTTGCTGTGGAACAGGAGAAGGGAAACTTCAAGGGCCGGGTGTTCGGCGGGTTCAACAGGCATGACGTCATCGACTATATAGAGAAGCTGGCGGGGGAGCGCAACGGGCTTTTGCTGGAAAATCAAAAGCTCCGGGGCCAAGTCGACGCGCTTGAGGAGCGGCTTGAGCAGGCCCGGGAGCAAAATCCGGACGAGGAGGTCCGGACAGTGGCCGCCGAGGCTTTGGAGGATACGCGCAGGGTCCTGGAGGACGTGAAGGCCAGCTACGACGGCATATGCGGGGACCTCAACATAAACGTCTCCCAGGCCGCCCATGAGCTTGATGTGGTAGGCGCAAAGCTCGCCGCCCTTCAGGAGACGCTGAAGTCGGCGGGGGAGCGGCTTGACGCCGTCAGTGAGAAGCTTCAGAACACCGGAGAGACTTGCGATGCAGAAAATCTTTGATATAAACGCCTCTGAGCTTAAAAAATACGCCCCAGAGATGAGCGCCGGGGACAGGGTACTGCTAAGCGGCACGATATACACAAGCCGCGACCAGGCCCACATGGCCATATTCCGGCTTTTGGACGCCGGGGAACCCACGCCCTTTGACATTGACGGGGCGGTCATATACTACGCCGGACCCACTCCGGGCCACGACGGCATGCCCACCGGTGCCTGCGGGCCCACAACCTCAAGCCGCATGGACGGCTTTACGCCGAGACTACTGGACCTTGGCCTCGCCGGGATGATAGGTAAAGGCCTTCGGTCCGAGGCGGTGCGGGCTTCGATCGTAAAAAACGGCGCCGTATATCTGTGCGCCGTGGGAGGCGCCGGGGCGCTCATCGCCAAATCCATAAGCTCCATGGAGGAGATAGCCTTCCCGGAGTTGGGATGCGAGTCCGTAAAGCGCCTTGAGGTCACAAAAATGCCCCTCATTGTCGGCATCGACTGCCACGGAGGGGACATATTCAGGGAGGGGATAAAGAAATACAGGATAGAGTGATGGTAAGTTAACATAATATACAGGTTAACATAACTTAATAGTTAACATAATACGTAGTTTACATAAAATTATAACCCGCTTTGTTGATGTTATGTCAACAATGCGGGCTGTTTTGTTATGTTAACTTATGTGTTTACATAATCTTGATTTGCCTCTCCGCCGCCTCCACGGTGTGGGAGGCGAGGACAGCGGTGGTGACGGAGCCCACTCCGCCGGGGACGGGAGTTATTGCGGAGACTATTGGTTCCACGGTGGCAAAGTCCACATCCCCCGCCATTTTTCCGGTATCGTCGGTGTTGATGCCCACGTCCACTATTATCTGTCCGGGTGCTACCTTATCGGCGGTCAGGGCGTTCAGATGGCCCACGGCGGCCACAACAATATCAGCTCTTTTCGTCTCGGAGGCAAGGTCCCGGGTCTTGGTGTGGCACACGGTTACCGTGGCGTTACGCGCAAGCAGGAGCTGTGAGACGGGCTTTCCGATAACGAGGCTCCGGCCCAGCACCGTGGCCCGCTTTCCCGTACAGTCCACGCCGTAAAAGTCCAGTATCTCCGCGCAGCTCTGAGCCGTGCAGGGGCAAAAGCCCCGGCCGCTCCCGGTGAATACCCCGGCAAGCGACCCGTCGGTTATACCGTCCACGTCCTTGTCGGAGCTCAGCGCGGCGCAGACTGCGGCGTCGGATACGCTCTTTGGCAGTGGGCGGAATATGAGCACCCCGTGGACGGAGCTGTCCCGGTTGAGCTCATCGATCTTACGGAGAAGCTCCGCCTCGCTCACATCCCCGGGCAGGGTGACGAGCTTAGTCTCGATTTCAAGGGCTGCGCACCGCTTCACCGCGCTATGCTCGTAGTAAATGTCAGCGTCGTTCTCGCCCACCCGCACCAGCGCTAGGGTGGGGACCACGCCCCGTGAGCGCAGGGCCTGGACACGGGCCCTTGTCTTTTCGTTTATGGCCGCCGCCACCGGCGCGCCCTTTAAAAGCATGGACATATTGTACCTCCATTTAAAAATAGCCGTATTTTTTCCGTTTTCCAACCAAAAACGACGCCGAGAGAACCACGGACAGGAGCTCCGCCAGCGGCGCGGACAGCCATATGCCGTCAAGGCCGAGGGCGAGGGGGAGGAGCAGTACCGATAATGCCTCGAACACCATGGTCCGAAGGCCGGATATGAGCGCCGAGGTCAGCCCGTCCCCCAATGCTGTGAAGAACGCCGACCCGAAAATTGCGTAGCCGGAGAAGAGGAACATGGTGCTGTATAGCCTGAAGCCGTGGCGGGTCATATCCACAAGCTCCGCGTCGTAGCCCACAAATATCCGCGCCACGCCCTCCGCCAGCGTCTCGCCGAGAATAAACATGGTGATCTGCGTGACGCCGAGGATGACGAGGCTCTTTTTAAGAAGCGAACGAAGCTCCCCGTTATCCCCGGCGCCGTAGTGATAGCCTATAAGCGGAGACGCGCCGATGGAGTAGCCGATGAACACGGCGATAAAGACCATGTTCACGTACATCACCGCCCCATAGGCCGCCACCCCGTCCTCTCCGGCCAGACGCAGGAGGCGGAGGTTATAGAGCATACCGACGAGGGACATGGATATGTTGCTCATAAGCTCGCTGGAGCCGTTGGTAAAGCACCGCAGTACCGCCCGCCCGTCCCAGCGGGCCCGGCCCAAGCGCAGAAGGGAGCTATTGGGCCGGGAGTAGTAGATAAGCGGCGCCAGCCCGCCCACGATCTGGCAAAAGGCCGTGGCCGCCGCCGCGCCATCTATGCCAAGGCCCAGAAGCCCCACTAAAATTGCGTCCAACACTATGTTCGTCATGCCGGCGGAGAGGGTGAAAACGAGCCCAAGCTTTGGCTTTTCAGCCGTCGAGTTGAAGGACTCAAACTCATGCTCCAATATGAACATGGGCATGGAAAAGAGAAACCACCGGCCGTAGGTGAGGGCGTCATGGAGCATCTCGCCCTCGGCGCCCATCCACACCGCCACCGGGCGCAAAAGGGCGTAGCCAATGCCGGTCAAAATAAGTCCCAGGGCCAGGGAGAAATATACGAAAAGGGAGAATATCTCGTTTGCCTTTTCGCTCTTTCCCTGACCCAGCGTTATTGCCACGATGGCCCCGCCGCCGGAGCCCACGAGGAAGCCGAGGCATCCGACGATCTGGAGGAAGGGATATATGAAATTTACCCCCGCCAGGGCCTCCTTGCCCACGAAGTTGGACACGAAAAACCCGTCCACCACTATGTAAAAGGAGGTGAATATCATCATCGATATACTGGGCCACACGAACCTCAAAAGCCGCCCGTAAGTGAAGCGGTCGGAAAGCTTTATATCCATAGATACGCCCTTCAGAAGGTGATGCCCGCAAGGTCCAGCAGTATCCCGAGTAAAACGGAGCTTATGAGCGTAAAGGCCAGTATCTTCACATTGTCCCTCATCGCCCTGCGGTTTACGCGAAAGAGGACCAGAAGTCCCAATCCCGAGGCCGACAGGAGCCCGGAGAGCATACTTCCTGCGGTCATAGCTCCGCCAAGATAGAGCTTAGTTATTATTATGCTGGCGGCGCAGTTGGGTATAAGCCCCACCGCCGCGGAGATAATGGGACCGATGACGGGCTTATTGAGTATGAGCCCCGCCAGCTTGTCCTCGCCGATAAAATGTATGGCAAAGCCAAGAACGATATTTATAGCCAGTACGAACCCCGCGATCTGGACGGTGTGGAGGAGGGCGGAGAAGAGGATGCCGTGCTCCTCACAGCCGCAGTTTTCCTCCCGGCACAGCTCGTGCAGGTCGATTTTCTCCCCATCGTGGCGGCAGAGCCTGAATATCCTGTCCGCCGCAAGCCCCGCCACGATGCCACACAGGACCTTGGCGGCGAGAATCTTGAGTATGGTGCCCGCCGGGGCGGCGCTGGTTATCATGATGGGGAGCATCTCGTCGGAGGTGGAGAGGAACACCGCCACCAGAGTCCCGGCGGATATGAGCCGCTGGGCAAAGAGATTTGAGGCGGAGGCCGAAAAGCCGCACTGAGGTATGAGCCCCAGGGCGGAGCCCACGAACGGTCCCCAGGCGCCGGACTGGCGGACGAGCTTTAAGGAGCCCGCCTCGGCCCGCTGCTCAATGTACTCCAGGACGAGATATGTCACATAGAGAAAAGGGAGAAGTTTTACGGTATCCCAAAGGGCGTCCGGGATTATGTCAAGCATGGTTGCCTCCGAAAATGTTTACAATGTTTGCATTAATTTTATATTTTAACATTATTACCCCTATTTCGCAAGAAAAAATCTATTTTGTGTATTATAACCAAGCTTACGGAACTTTTTTCGTAAAATTATGGACAAAGTATTGATTGCCGCCCGCTTCGCGGATATCATCAAACAAACTTTCCATGCACATCAGGGCCTCCCAAAAAGGAGGTCCTGTTTTTACTTTCAATTTTCAAAAAAATGTGCTACAATGGTAAAAAGGGGGCGAGAGAAGTGGGCGTGCTTGATACGAGCGTGCAATTTATAAAGGGAGTGGGCGCGGAGAGGGCGAAGGCCTACGCAAGGCTTGGCGTGGAGACGCTTCGGGACCTTGTTATGGACTTTCCCCGGACCTACGAGGACCGGCGGGAGGTAAAGGCCATATCGGACCTCATATTCGGCGACATGTGCTGTGTCAGCGCCACGGTCGCCGCCCCGGCGAGGCTTTCGCGGATACGAAAGGGCCTCGATATCACAAAGGTACCCGTGGTGGACGCGGCGGGGAGGATGACCGTCACCTTTTTTAACCAGCCCTACGTGAGAAACGCCCTCATACCGGGGGAGAGCTACATATTCTTCGGCCGCGTGGGCGGGCGCATCGGCGCGCCGGAGATGACGAACCCGGTATTTGAAAAGGAGACGAACGCCCCCGGCACCACACGGCGCATTGTACCCATCTATCGGCTGACCTCGGGCCTTTCCCAGAAAATGCGCCAGAATGCCGCCCGGGAGGGGCTGGCCCTCTGCGGCGATGAGCTACCGGAGCGGCTGCCGCTGAGGATACGTGAAAATTATAAGCTTGCCCAGACACGCTTTTCCTATGAGAACGTACACTTCCCACGGGATTTGGAGAGCCTGGAGCTTGCCCGCCGCAGGCTCATATTTGAGGAGCTTTTCATTCTCAGCTGTACCCTCAGCTTCATGCGTACCCGCCAGCTCGAAAAAAGCCCATATGTCATCAAAAATATCGACATGAGCGACTTTTACCGGGCCCTGCCATACGAGCTCACCGGGGCGCAGAAGCGGGCCGTCAACGATATCCTTTCCGATATGGCGGGGGAGAGCCCCATGTCAAGGCTCGTCCAGGGCGACGTGGGCTCGGGCAAGACGGCCGTGGCCGCGGCGGCGGCCTACGCGGTGATAAATGCGGGTTTTCAGGCGGCCTTCATGGCGCCAACGGAGATATTGGCCGAACAGCACTATAAATCCCTGTCGGAGCTCTTGACGCCGCTGGGGATAAAGGTGGGCCTTCTCACCGGGGGCCTCGGGGCGAAGGCCAAGCGGGAGGCCCAGGAGGCGCTGAGGACAGGCGAGACACAGCTTGTGATTGGCACCCACGCGCTTTTATCGGAGAAGGTGGAGTTTGACAGGCTTGCCCTCATTATCGCCGACGAACAGCACCGCTTCGGCGTCCAACAGCGCGCGGCGCTGTCGGATAAGGGCGACACGCCCCACGTGTTGGTCATGTCCGCGACGCCCATACCGAGGACGCTGGCCCTTATCGTCTACGGGGACCTGGACGTATCGGTGATGGACGAGCTTCCCCCCGGGCGGCAGGTCATTGACACCTTCCTCGTGGGCGAGAGGATGCGGGAGAGGATATATAACTTCATCCGCCGCCTTGTGGGCGAGGGGAGGCAGGTATTCATCGTCTGCCCGGCGGTGGAGGAGAGCGAGGAGACCCCGGACGGGCTCAAATCAGTTAAAGAATACGCAAAGCACCTTCAGGAGAAGATTTTTCCCGACCTTCGGGTGGCCCTGGTCCACGGAAAACTGAAAGCCAAGGAGAAAAACGACGCCATGGCCGCCTTCGCAGCCGGGAATGTGGATATTTTAGTGGCCACCACGGTCATAGAGGTGGGCGTGGACGTGCCCAACGCCGCCCTTATGGTGGTTGAGAACGCCGACAGATTCGGGCTTTCCCAGCTCCATCAGCTCCGTGGAAGGGTGGGCAGGGGAGCCCACAAGTCCTACTGCGTCCTCTTTGAGGGCGCGGGAGGGGAGACATCCATGGAGCGCCTCCGGGCCTTTTGCAAGACGAACGACGGCTTTAAAATAGCCGAGGAGGACCTGAGACTTCGCGGCCCCGGCGATTTCTTCGGCTCCCGCCAGAGCGGACTTCCTGATATGCAAATAGCCAGCTTCGCCACCGACATGGACGTACTGCGCTCAGCACAATCAGCGGCGAAGGAGCTTCTGGCCGCCGACCCGGAGCTTCGCGCCCCGGAAAACGCGTGCCTTCGCCAAAGCGTGGAGCTTGTGATGGAAAAGAACCGCGGGACATTCAACTGAGGCTAAATTTGTTGACATATACTGTTTTTGGGGATATAATACCACTTGGCGAAATTTATTTCACTACATTGATTTTACATGAGGTGAGCAGATATGAACTTTATATTTATTTCCCCTCAATTCCCGCCGATCTACTGGAGCTTCTGCGACAGGCTCAGGAGAAACGGCGTAAATGTCCTGGGCATCGGTGACAGCCCCTATGACAGCCTCTCCAACGGGCTCAAGGGGGCCCTGACGGAGTATTACAGGGTGGACAATATGGAGGACTACGACCAGATGTACCGGGCCGTGGCTTTCTTCGCCTTCAAATACGGCAAGATCGACTGGATAGAGTCAAATAACGAGTACTGGCTGGAGCAGGATGCCCGCCTGCGCACGGACTTCAACGTGACCACCGGCGTGAACACCGAGGA
>CANQUO010000044.1 GCA_947627085.1 uncultured Oscillospiraceae bacterium | reverse complement strand
GGTGGTTGTCCTCCACCAAAAGTACGCGGATGGGCCTGTCGCGCTTTGACATATAGGCCAGCCTGTACCACCTGTCATGGGCGGGGGAGTCGCCCAGCTCACGGACATAGCCCATGAGCTTTTGGAGCATGAAGGCCGTGTGCTTGTAGTCGGCAAAACAGTCGTTAGCGTAAAAGCCGGTGAAAACGCCGCTCTCCGAGGAGCGAAGGGCGCTGTCGGCGTCAAGGAATAGCTGCGCCGCGTCGCCGAAGGCCATAAACGCGGCGAGACAGTCGCCGGACGCGAGATGCTCAAACCCATCGCCGAGCTTCACACCGGCCCTGGCCCCCAAAAGCTGGAGGCGCGCCTGGAGCGCTATGGGCTCGCCCCCGGCGTCACGGCATTTATCCCAGAGGGCCTCAAGGCCGGGGAGGGCTTTTTTGCACAGGGAGGCGAAATGGCTCGCCTGTCCGTCCAGCGTCCCGGCGTCCGTGAGCCACCGAAGGCCCGGGGCGGGGGAGCGGCGGTCAAGGAAGAACTGGTGGACTATTATCCTCGGAAGCTCGCAGTAAAACTGCTCCCCGGCCCGCTGGTCGGGCTCCGGGCCGAAGGGGAGCTGGGCATGGCTATACTCCCGGTAGCACGCGGCTATCTTCTCCGAGCCGCTAAAATACGTGGCGGAAAACTCCCGGCTGTGGCTCTCGCCGGAGATATTTTCCCCGAACCACTTTTTCCTTATGGCGTCCAGCATGTAGGCGTGGGGCCGGATGTTGGAGCAGTTTATGAGCCAGTATTCCGAGAGATTTTTTGAAAACACCCGGTCAAGCTCGGAGTTTACAAAGTCCACGCTCACCGGTAGCATTGTGAGGTGGGCCGCGGCCTGGAGGTCATAGAAGGAGACGTGATAGTATATGCCGCCGCGCTCCTCCGGCTTATCCGGCAGGGAGGACACCCGGGGGTCGTGATTTCCCCGTCGGCGGGCGACCATCTTGCCGTAGCCGTTGTCGGCCCGTATTTTTATTATGTCGGGGTCTAAGTCAACGAAGCCCTTCGCGTAGAGCTCCATGACCTCGCCGTAGAGATTTGTGCAGAAAACCGGATTTTTTACGTGTTTTTCAACGATTTTTCGCTGGAGCCGGATCATTTTCGATATCATGGCCCCGCACTTTTCGTCGGTGTCATATTTCCCGGTGGTGTCGTTGGCCCAGAAGGGGGAGTCCCCCTGGCCGCGAAAGCCCAGGCACCAGACGACATTCATATCTTGCTGGGCCCTGACCGCGTCCTCCCACTGCTTTTGGAAAAGCTCCGGGTGCTCGTCGTAGTTGGGCTCCAGGTCCGGGTACTCCCGGAGGAAAAATTCCGCCCCCAGGGCCTCGGCGTGGTGGTGGGTGATGATGAGCCCGTAGGAGGAGGCCAGGGCGCGGTATAAGTGGGAGTCCTTGTCCGTTCCGGGTATGACCATGTTCCCGCCGCACCGGAGTAGCGCCTCGAAGGCCATGCGCCAGGGCTCCGCCTTGTCCCCGTTTACGGCCCAGTGGGAGATGAGCACCTCGTCGTTTATGAACCAGCCCCGGTACCTGACCGTGGGCTTTTTACCTTTATATGTCCCCTCCGGCACGGATACGGACGGGATTTTTTCGATTTTTACGTCCATCCAGAACCAGAAGGGCGGTATGCCGAGGAATTTTTCGGATATGTACAGCAGTCCGTAGACAAACCCCAGCTCGTCCCCGGCGGCGACGGACATCTGGCCCTCCGAGACCTCCACAATAAATTCCTCGGGCCGGGACATGGGGGAGGTCTTGAGGGAAATCAAGCTTTCCGCATCCTCCGACGGGATGAGACGGCGGGAGATATCACGCTCAAGTATGGCCGCGGCGTTCTCCACGGCGGGGCCCGGAGCGGCCGGGCGCTCAACGCGTGTATTAGAGGTTATAAGAAACATGTCACTCACTTTCCATTGCCCCGGCGGTGAGCTTCTCCCAGAGGCGGACAGCGCCCTCAAAGCGCTTCTCGTCCTTCTCGCTGAGTATCACGCGCCTGCCGACGTAAAAGCCCTCGAAGGCCGTCTGGCCCTCAAGCTCCGTGCCGGACATATCGAGAAATTTTACATACGTCCCAAGGTCCAGCCCAGCGAGCACGGGGCAGTTTTCCCATGGGTAGACCATCTCACGCCAGCGGTCTGCGGAGCTCTCGCCGTCGCCGCGCGCCGGCTCGGAGCCGTCAAGGCAGGCGAAGGCCGCGATACGGCTCTGGAAGCCCTCCGGGTCGTCGGTGAGGATGATATAGGCGTCCCCGGAGCTTAAGTCCACCGTAAGGCGGGTGGTGGCGGCGGAGGCCAGGTCCGGGTTTGCGTAATTCGTGGCCTTGAAGCTCACCTGATACTCGTTGAGGTCCACAACCACCTTGCCGTCGCCGTTAAGGTCCTCCCCAAGCTCGGATAAGCGCTGTGTCAGGCTCTCATGCACCGCGTCGGGCAGTTCGTTTGCGCTCACGTATGCCACGGTATAGTCGGGCTTTGTCCTGAAAAATATATCATGTATGAGAAAGCCCAGCATTATAAGTCCGATTAAGCCCAAAAGGAGCCACTTCCAGTTGTAGGACCACCAGTTGCGCCGAAGCTCCGCCTTTGTGTAGACGGGCTTGGGATCGGGCTTTACGTCCTTATATTTCCATCTAAAGTACTCGCCGGCCATTTTATTTCCCCTCCGACTTGCGTCTTTGCTTCTCCCGCTCCTTTTGCTCCTCCACGGCCTTTTCGATGCCGAAGGTCTCGTTCATGGGCTTATAGAGCGTGAGGACCGTTATCAGCATGGTGAGCCAGAAGTTGAAGAGCACATAAAAAAGCAGTGAAAACGGATAGGCCACCACGATAAAAAGCCAGTAGACTATCTCAAGCACGGTGAGCACCAGCGTCTTTATGGGGTGATTGGAAGAGAGCACGATGGAATTCAATAAAAGTCTGCCGATGGGCAGGTCCACCACGGCTATCTGCAGGACCGTCCACTTGGCGATGGCTGTGGCGACGAATATTCCGGCGTACATGGCTATGCGCAAAAACATGTCGTTGCCCGCGCCGCCGGCGTGGGTCATCATGAAAAGCTGAAAGCCGAAGAGCGTCCCGGCGATGAGGCCGAAGATGAGGGAGGGCCTCAAATTGCGCTTCCATGCCATACGGTAGCTCTGCCACCAGTCCCCGGGGTGCTCGTTGCGCATGGCCCGCATGATCGTGTCGCACAGCCCCACCAGCTGCGGCATGAATATCATCCCGCCGATGGGCCCGCCCACCAGCATGTATATCATGCCGTGGGAGAAAATGGCCAGGAACATGCAGGCGATGTAGACAAGGGCCGACACCCCGGTCAAAAATCCCGCGCCGAGCAGGGAGAAGGTGTCCCGGGACATTATCTGTATGAATTTACGAAACCCGCCCTTTGGCTCCGGCACCACCGGGCCGCCCGGGCCCATGCCGGCAAGATTTGGCGAAAATAATCCCATAACTTACGCCTCCATGTTCATAAAAACAGGGTAAAATATATATTCCCCGGTCCGATAAAACGTATTATCCCACCGAATCGCGCATTTTTCAAGCCCCGAACATCATTTGAAAGTGACATTTTGACAAATGCGATACTTTTTGACATGCCGGGTTACTTTGTGACATTGGAAAGGCCGCCGGGGTAAAGGTAAAATAAAATAACTGCCCCGAAGGCGGGGACAAGACGGGAGAGGAGGCGGGAATATGGAGTATCTTTCCCCGGGGAGCGACTCCTTCTCGGACCTGACGGTGAACATCGACATGAGCCGCTTTGTGGACCGGGGCGCGGACTGGCGGGAGACAAAGACAAGGGCCGGGTACACCTTCTGGAACATATACAAGGGCAATGTGTCCATCGAGATAAACGGCCAGACCCACGAGGCCGGCCCGGGGGACAGCGTGCTTTTTTACCCCGGGAACTCCTTCACCGCCTGGGCGGGGCCGGAGGGGTGCTCCTACCACTCCATGCGGTTCTCCATGGAGAAGGGCAACCACTACGATATCCTGGCGGGGAGCAACCTGTCGGGGATATACCGCTCGGCGTCCTTGAACCGCAAATGCCTTGATTTTTGCCGGGAGTACAGGAGCCGCTACGCCGGCAGTAAGGGCCACTCGGTGAGGTTTTACGCCTTCTGCTTTGATTTTCTGGCGGAGCTCCTTGACCCGCCACGTTGCGAGGTGCACTTTTTCGAGGACGAGCAGGCCAAGGACGACAGCCTCATAAACCGCGTGGCCGACCAGATAGGCCGGCACTTCACAGACAACCTCCAGATAAAGGACATGGCCCGGGAGGCGGGGATGAGCGAGAAGTATTTTATAAGGTACTTCCAGCGCTTTTTCAACATATCTCCCAAGCAGTATATCATCGAGCTTCGTATGCAGTACGCCGCGGAGCTCCTGGCGGACACCAGCGACAGCATAGCCGCCATCGCCGAGAAGCTGGGGTACTCCGACCAGTACAGCTTTTCTAAGGCCTTCAGGAAATATTATAATGAATCTCCCACCAAATTCCGGAAGCTCATGCTCCGCTGAGGCTCGGACCCGGCGCGGGGGTCTGTGACGCGACATTTTGAGCCTTTTTTGGGAGCAAAATGGCAGATGTTAAAAATATCTAAAAATCGGTTACTTTTTGACATACAAAGTAACCTTTTAACATTGGAAAAGGCTAAAACGAATTGTACAATATGACAATAAGACGGTTTGCGGGCACAGCTGTGCTCACGACCGCGCGTATCGGACGCGGACGGCGTATACAGGGACCGCCGTGGGCGCCTGATGCGAGGAAAAATGAGAAAAGGGAGGAATACAATGAGCAACTCAGCGACTGCCACCCTGGATAAGCCCGTTGAGACCGCGAAAAAGCAAAAGCCGGTCAAGACGAAAATGCCCTGGGGCCGGGCGCTCAAGCAGCACTACTGGCTGTACCTGATGCTTGTGCCGGGCGTTTTGTGGATGCTTATCTTCTGCTATCTGCCCATGGGCGGACTTGTGATGGCCTTTGAGAACTTCAACCCTTACGCCGGAAGCGGCGGGCTTATCAGCGCCCTCTTGGAGAGCGAAAAGGTGGGCTGGAAGAACTTCCAGACACTCTTTGTGGGTACGGACTTCATGAAGCTTTTGAAGAACACCCTGAACATCTCCGTCTGGAACCTGCTGATCGCGTTCCCTGCGCCGATCGTCTTCGCGCTCATACTAAATGAGCTCCGTCTCATGTGGTTCAAGCGCGTATCCCAGACACTTGTCTACATACCCCACTTCGTGTCCATGGTCATCGTGTACGCCCTCACCAGCCAGCTCTTCAACGCCCAGGACGGCTTCATCTACAAGATGATCGAGAGCATAGTCGGCGTGGGCAACGCGCCGAATATCATGGGCTCGCCCAAGTACTTCGTACCGGTGCTTATCGGCCAGACGCTGTGGAAGGAGACGGGCTACGGCACCATCATCTATCTGGCCGCTCTGGCCAGCGTCGATCCTCAGCTCTATGAGGCCGCGCGCATCGACGGCGCCGGGCGCTGGAACCTCATGTGGCATGTGACCCTGCCCGGCATCCGGAGCACCGTGGTCATCATGCTCATCATGAAGGTCGGCGCTATACTGAACACCGGCTATGAGCAGATATTCCTTCTCCAGAACGCCACCAACGAGTCGGTGTCCGAGGTGTTCGATACCTACGTGTATAACAAGGGTGTCCGCAGCGGACAGTACTCCTTGGCGACCACGGCCGGACTATTCAAGTCCGTCGTCAGCCTGATACTCGTCCTCTCGGCCAACAAGTGCGCCAAGCTCCTGGGCGAGTCGGGACTTTATTGATGGGAGGCGGAGAATATGGCAACTAAGGCTGGAAAGATAGAAAAGGGCACAACAGGCTTTAACCACCGCTCACCCGGGGATATGGTCATCCAGATCATCCTCTACATCATAACAGGCATCTCGGCGCTCATATGCGTCCTGCCCTTCCTTTACGTGTTCGGCTCCTCCTTCGCCAGCGAGCGCGAGATTTTGGAGCGCGCGTTCTTCATCATCCCCAAGCAGCCCACCGTCAACGCCTACACCTACATTTTCCACGAAGGCTCGGTGTTCAACGGACTTAAAAACTCCGTCATAGTCACGGTGATCGGTACGGCCATAAACATGTTCGTCTCCTGCACCATGGCCTACCCCCTGAGCCGCAAGTACCTGCGGGGCCGCAACTTCTTCATGAACATGGTCATCATAATCATGCTCTTCGGCGGCGGCATGGTCCCCAGCTACCTGCTTATCACCAACCTTCTGCATTTGGGCAACACCTACTGGGCCCTGTGGCTTCCCGGAGCCATGAGCGCCTTCAACATGATCATCATCAAAAACTACTTCCAGGGCATCCCGGACGACCTGGAGGAGGCCGCCGTTATCGACGGCGCCAATGACCTCTACATATTCCTGCGGGTCATGCTCCCCCTGTCCGCGCCGGTGCTGGCCTCCGTGTCCCTCTTCTACGCCGTGGGCCACTGGAACGCCTACTTCGGAGCGATGATGTATATCGACGACCAGTCCAAGGAGGTCGTTCAGATATGCTTAAGGCGTATCATCATGCTCACAAGCGCAATAAACGACAACGGCACCATCGACTGGGGCACCTGGGGCGCGCCTCCCACGAAGGCCGTCCGCAACGCCACCACCGTTGTGGCCACCGTGCCTATCCTGGTGGTCTATCCCTTCATCCAGAAGTTCTTCACCGCCGGCGTCATGGTCGGCTCCGTAAAGGGCTAAGTTTACACGCGGCGTGAGCCGTTTGTAATAAGTAAACATGACAGTCGAAGGGCTGTCGAAAAACAAAACAGGAGGATACTTTATGAAAATGAAAAAAGTACTTGCTCTTGTTCTTGCCACCGTTATGCTGGTAAGCGTCCTGGCTTCCTGCGGCGGCAGTAAGAACGAACTCAAGGATGGCCAGATTTCGGTCATGACCATCAGCCTCTACGGCGGCGAGATGTCCGAGACCAAGGACAAGGACGGCGCTGTCCAGAAGGCCGTTGAGGAGTACACCGGCGTTTCCCCCGTGTGGCAGTTCGTCTCCTCTGAGGGCTACGGCGACAAGCTGAACATGACCCTCATGGACAAGGACAACATGCCCATGATCCTCACCTTCTCCGGCGACATCTCCACCACCATCATTCAGGCCGCTCAGAACGACGCGTTCTGGGACCTGAGCCAGTTCATCAACCCCACCGACTATCCCAACCTTGCCCAGTGCCCCGATAACGTGAAGGACATCCTCACCGTCCAGGGCAAGTGGATCGCCATCCCCACCATGCGTGAGACCGGCCGTTATGGTCTGAGCTACCGCGGCGACTGGGCCGCCAAGCTGGGCATCGAGAAGCCCAAGACCATTGACGACGTCTACAACATGCTCTACGCCTTCACCTACAACGATCCCGACGGCAACGGCAAGCAGGACACCTACGGCCTTGAGATGCAGTCCGGCTACTCCGATTACCTCAATATCATCTTCTCCTGGTTCGGTATCACCCCCGACTGGGTGGAGAAGGACGGCACCCTTGTCCCCGCGTGGGAGACCGATGAGTACAAGCAGGCCTGCGACTGGATCCGCAAGCTCACCGAGGACGGCCTTGTACGTCCAGACTGGGCCTCCGTCACCGCCGACGGCTGGGGCGAGCAGTTCCAGAAGGGCAGCGTCGGCGCTTTCGTCGATACCCTGGACGGCGGCGGACGCCGCGCCTGGAGGTACTTCACCAACACCGCCAACGACGTCAAGTCCGTTGTTGATACCCCGTCCCCCGATCCTGAACACCCCGACAACGCCTGGACTGAGATGGTCAGCAACATCAACGGTTACACCGCCTGCCTGGCCGTTTACAAGGGCGGCTACCTTATCACCAAGGCCGGCGCCAAGACCGAGGAGGACGTGAAGAATTGCCTTAAGTTCCTCGACAAGATGAACGACAGCAAGATGCGCGCTCTTGCAGAACTTGGTATCGAGGGCGTCAGCTATCACATGAAGGACGGCTACGCTGTGCAGGAAGAGGGCGTCGAGGCCCAGAACCTGCCCAGCCAGGGCCTGAACCAGGTCATCGCTTACCTGCCCTTCACCATTGACGACGCCATCCAGGCCAAGCCCGACGTGGCCGGCGAGAAGTGCCTTGAGGCCGAGGTCGAGGCCCGTGATTATGCCCTTATCAACCCGGCTCTTGCCTATCAGGTACAGTCCGAGACCTACGTCAAGGAGGCCAGTAACATCTACTCCAAGGTCACCAACGCCATGATCAGGTACTGCGCCAACCAGGGCACATGGGACGAGTTCCAAGCCGCTGTCGCTGAGTGGGAGTCCCTCGGCGGCGCCCAGATCAAGGAAGAGGTCAATGCCGCTTATCAGGCCAACCAGGGCTGATCTTGGCATAAACTACATAGCATCATAAGTGTGCGCCGCGCCGAAAGGCGCGGCGCGCTTTGCGTGTCAAAGGAATTGTGATTACGGGTTGAAATTTTACGCAATTGTGGTAGACTGTAATTTACGGCGCGGTGAGAGGGCAAAAGGCTTTTGGGCTCTCACGGCTCCGCAAACAAGCTCGCGAACGAACGTTTTTTGCGCAGTAAAGGAGAACGACATGTTTTTTATACCCGCGGGACTATTCTTCGTGTTTTTCTATTTCAACATAACGCTGACGGACATGAACCTTCTGGGGCTTTCATCAAATGAGATGGTTGTGGACGTACTGCCGGACATAGTGGGCTACGCGCTCATCGCGTGGAACGCGTGGAAGCTTCGGGACAAGTCCTACTCCTTCTCGCGCCTTGTGTGGCTGTGCGCGGTGATGGGGATATTCTCCCTGGCCCTTCAGCTCGTTGCCCCCACGGGTATAGCCGCCCTTGTCTGCATCCTGCTTCAGACGGCCGGTGTGCTGGGGACCATGAAAATGCTGAGCATGGGCGTGGCGGACCTGGAAAGAATTGAAAAGCGGCATTTGAACCTCCCCATCATCGAGCGCTGGCGGAGGATGGTGCAGATAACCTACATCGCCCTTGTGGCCTGCTCGGTGGCGGAGATGTTCCTGTTTTTGGGCATATTCAGCCTTTTGGTGCTGGCGCTGTGGTTCGTCATGTGCCTATTTTACATCATCACCTTTTTGCGCACGGCCATACGTTATAAGCGCATGGACGACGAGCGCACGGGCAAGGCAAAGCAAAAGGCGAGGCTCAAAAACAGAAAATATTATGCCGCTCCCCTGGAACCCCATGTTGAAAAGAAGAAAAAATAAGTATATAATGGAGAGCCGTTGAGGGGATTTTTTTAAAAAATTTCGAAATCAAGTTGAAACAGGTGATTTATATGGTTATTTCCGAGATAATGAGGGACCCCGGCGGGGAGTTTTCGCCGGTGCCCTTTCTTTTCCTGAACGGCGACCTTCGCCATAAGGAGATAAAAAGACAGCTCCGGGACTTCAAGGACCACGGCATCGACGCGGTGGTGCTCCACCCAAGGATGGGGCTTCCCAAGAGGATCGGGTATCTTTCAAAGGAGTTTTTCAGTTACATCCGCACGGCGGTGGAGACTTGCCGGGAGCTTGACATGCGGGTGGTATTTTATGACGAGGGGATGTACCCCTCGGGCTCGGCCTGCGGACAGGTGGTGAAGGGGCGCCCTGAGCTTGAAAGCCAGGGGCTTTTGCTGGTACCCGCCCCGGAGCCGGGAGACGAGGTGCTGGCGCGTACTGATGCCGGCATTCTTGCTGTAAGGCACACCGGAGGTACCATCAGGGGCGTGCACTACGGCGAGGACGACCACGAGGCGAACGCCCCTAAGAGCGCGGATATTTTAAACCCCGAGGCGGTGGACCGCTTTATTTCCCTCACCCACGAGGCGTATTACCGGGAGTTTCAGGAATATTTCGGCAACACGGTCATGGGCTTTTTCACCGACGAGCCCAACATGCTGGGCCGGTGTACGGAGAAAAAGGGCTTCATGCCCTGGACCCGGGGCTTTGCTGACATTTTTAAAAATGCCGGGGGGAGGATAGAGGACCTGACGGCGCTTTTTGAAAATAGGGAAAACGAGGCCACAAGGCTATATTGGGAGCTCATCATAAAGCGTGAAAACGACGTATATTACGCCGCGCTGTCGGACTGGTGCGAAAAGCACGGCATAGCCCTCATGGGCCACCCGGACAGGAGCGACGACATCGAGCGTGAGCGCCACTTCCACATTCCGGGGCAGGACCTTGTCTACCGCCAGGTGGCCCCGGAGATGGGGGACCTTGTGGGTCCGGACTCGGCCCAGGGCAAGTGCTCCGCCGACGCGGCGAGGGTCCTGGGCAGGCGGAGAAATTCCAACGAGTGCCTGGGCGTCTGCGGCGGGGAGGAGAATCCCTGGAGCATGACGGCGGGGGATATAAAGTGGTTTATCGACTACCTTGCCGTCCGGGGCGTGAATATGTACATTCTCCACGCCTATTATTACAGCATCGTGGGCGCGAGGAAGGACGAGCGGCCCCCGGACGTGGGCCCACACAGCATCTGGTGGCCAAGGTACCGGCTGTGGACGGAGTATATTAAGCGCGTATCGTACCTTATGACCGACGCCAAGCTCCACGCGAAGGTGGCGGTGCTTTGCGAGAACAGGGCCCTCATGCCCGAGAAGGTGGCGCCTCTGTTTGAAAATCAGATCGGCTTTCAGTACATACCCGAGAGCTTCTGGGGACAGTGCCGGGAGGAGAACGGGAGGCTATACTGCAAGGACATGGCCTTTGACGCCCTCATCGGCCCGGAGGACATGTTCACGGGCGTGTCACGGGACGTGATGGCCGTGGAGCCGGATATAGTCTGCAAAAGCCCGGAGCCGGAGCTTCGGTGCGCCCATTTTGACCGGCTGGGCCGGGAGTGCCGCTTTCTCGTGAACGCCGGGGAGGCGGATATCGAGACCGAGGTCATATTGCCCACGGGATATTACGGACAGTACGACCCTTGGACGAATGAGGAGTACAGTTTCGACGGGGTCTTGAGACTTCCGAGGCGCGGGAGCCTTCTCATATTCGCCTGCACGGAAACGGAGTTTGAGTCCCTGCCCGCGCGGGAGGAGAGGGAGACGGTCCCGACGCCGGAATTTGAGCTCGTTGAGACGGTCAGTAAAGAGGCGAAGAAAATATACAAGGCTACCGTTGGCAGGACCCGGGGCGTTTTGGAGGTCCGGGCGGAGGAGATGGCGGAGCTCACGGTGAACGGAGTGGACGCCGGGGCGTCCTTCTGGGGGCCCCACCGTTTCGACCTTACGGGTTTGGCCGAAAAGGAGCGCAACGAGCTTGTGCTGACGGTCACCGGGAGCAGGGCCAATCTCTACGGCAAGCCGGTGGAATACGGACTTTTAAAGTGAGGATATTTTATGATAGAGCTTAAGCTTTCTAACCTTACGGCCGACGGGGTGACCGTCTCCTGGGACGCGGTGGACGGGGCGGACTATTATGAGCTTTCCTGGAGCGACCGGGACACCCCGGCGCATATATTGAAGCCGTTGGCCCCGGTGCGGGAGACCTCCACGGTGTTTAGAAGGTCCACCCACATACCCTATTATCTCCGGCTCCGGGCCATGGACCTTGGGGGCGCGGAGCTGGACAGGAGCGACATAGTCCGCACAGCTGTCGGCAAGGCCGCGAGGCCCCAGCTTGAAAAGCTGGGGAGAGGACTTGTGGCGGTGGCCGCCGGGGGAGGGGTGTTCCTGAGCTGGCGGCTATTACGGGGCGAGGTCAACGGCTTTACAAAGACCGGCCTTGCCGGGGCGGACTTTGCCGTATACAAAAACGGCGAGAGGGTCGCCGTTATAACGGACAGGACGAGCTACCGGGACGATAAAGGCACGGCGGAGGATATGTACAGCGTGGCGGCCATATACGCCGGGGTCGAGCAAAAGCCCTGCGCCGCCGTTAAGCCCTGGGCCCAAAATTACATCGACATACCCATCAAAAAGCCCGAGGGCGGCGTCACGCCGGCGGGGGACGAATTTACATACCACGGCTCCGACGTGAGCGTGGGCGATGTGGACGGGGACGGGGAGTATGAGTTCATACTCAAGTGGAGCCCCAACAACGCCCGGGACGTGAGCCAGCGGGGCTATACGGGCCACTGCATACTTGACTGCTACCGGCTTGACGGCACCATACTCTGGCGGCTGGACATGGGGCCCAACATCCGGGCCGGGAACCACTACACACAGTTCATGGTCTACGACTTCAACGGCGACGGCAGGGCCGAGATGGCCGTCAAGACCGCGCCGGGGACCATGATGACGCGCTTTGCCCCGGACGGGAGCGTCCTTTCCGAGGAGTACATAACCATGCCCCCGGAGGACATAGAGGCCGGCTGGTCAAATCAGGACAACTATGTCTGCTCGGCCTCGGACTTTAGAAAGCACATAGCCGACGTATTCGAAAACTGGCCCAACCACCCTGAGGTCCTGGCCGGACACTGGCCCGGGACCATCGAGGAGTGCCTTGGCATACCCCGGCGCTACCCCTATCCGCTGACGAGAAGCGAGGCGGAGGCGCTGGCCGGATATTTCATCGACGAGTGGGCGCCCGCCAGGGACCCGAAAAACAGGCTCTCGGAGTTCGAGGGCTTCATATACGAGGGGCCTGAGTACCTCACCATGTTCGACGGCTTGGGCCAGGAGCTGGACACCATACACTATGAGCCGGCGAGAGGCCCTATCTTCTCATGTGCCGGGGATATTACACCAGGGCCTTCGTGGCGGCCTACGACTTTTTTGAGAACAAATTCCACAAGGTCTGGCAGGCCGACTCGGGCTTTATGCCCATGGCCAACCCCTTTGACTACACAACCACCCAGCGGACCGGGAGCCACCCCACCATGGGGGGCCTGGCGGGGCAGGGGAACCACAGCGTGTCCACCTCGGATATCGACGGGGACGGGTGCATGGAGCTCATCTACGGGGCGGCGGTGGTGGACCACGACGGGACGCTTTTATATTCGGCCCGGGATAAGCTCCCGGACGGCAGGGACGCCAAGCTTGGCCACGGGGACGCCATGCACGTGGCGGACATCGACCCCGACAGGCCAGGGAAGGAGATATTCAACGTCTACGAGGAGGGGAAGAACGCCCCCTACGGCTACGCCCTCCGGGACGCGGAGACGGGGAAGGTC
>CANQUO010000043.1 GCA_947627085.1 uncultured Oscillospiraceae bacterium | reverse complement strand
ACGCTTCTACCGCGCAGGACAGACGTAATGTAGGCGTTTATCGTGTGATCGCAGATTTTCCAAAGGTACATCTCATAAATCTCCCGGCTCGCCGAGTGATAGATATGTAATACCGCGCATTTTTTCGCAAGCGCCAAATCAACGACCGTTTCCAGGCAGTCCTCAAACTTTTCTACGGTAGGATAGGTCTCAATGATCTTTTCGGCATCCTCCTCGACCATACTTTCGATCAGCTTTGGTATATCTTCAAAATAGTAGTAAAAGGTGTTTCGATTGATGCCGCAATCCGCCACAATATCCTTTACCGTGATTTTGGACAGGGGCCGTTCCGTCAGCAATTTCAGAAAGGATTCCTGGATCGCTTTCTTCGTAAAGTTAGCCATTTTTGATCTCCTTCAGGATGTCTTCCGCCGTAGCTGTCATACGGCACTGTGGGATATAGTATACCACAGAACTTCAGAAAAAAGAACTCCCCACTTTACGGGTGAGGAGTATTTTGGCTATTCGGTTTTCATCTTTCTCCATAACGGCACAAACAGGAGGATGCCAACCAGCATAGCGCCGCAGTCCGCGATAGGGGTGGCCCAGGCGATGGCGTCAACGCCGCGCCAGGCGTTCAGGAGGAACATAAATGGCACGTCCAGCCCGCCCTTTCGGAGCATGGAGAGGATGAGGGGCTTTACCTTCTGGCCCACGAACTGGAAGATGGAGATTATGACGGTCGTGATGGCGGTGAAGGGGCCGAGGATGGAGGGCACGGTTTTGACGTCCGCTCCGTTTTACGGCGTCAAGGCGGCGGATGTGTGGCGGAGATCATGTAGGCATATGTGGGGGAGACCGGTGGATTTGAGGATTTTGTTGTGGATCGCGGTTGCGGTGTCAGTGCTCAAGGTACACCATCAACGCGGCGGCGTCGGCGGGGGAGACGCCGGAGATGCGGCTGGCCTGGCCTAAATTTTCCGGGCGTATCTCGGAGAGCTTCTGCCTTGCCTCCATACGAAGGCCCTGGATGGAGTTGTAGTCTATGTCCTCCGGGAGCTTTTTCGCCTCGAGGCGGCGAAACTCCTTTATCTGGCGCTCCTGCTTTTCGATGTAGCCGGCGTATTTGAGCTCAATCTCCGCCTCCTTTGTCACCGCTTTCGGAAGCTCCGGGCGGCCGGGGTCGAAGGGGGCGGTGGAGGCGTAGTCGAGCTGGGGCCTTCTCACAAGGCCGGCAAGGCTCACGCCGGTGCTCACCGGCGGCTGACCGTGGGAGGCAAGAAACTCATTGAGTTTATCTGTCGGCGGGGTGAAGGCGCTCTCCAGCCGCGCGATCTCATTTTTTACAAGCTCGTATTTTTTCAGGACCCGCGCGTATCGCTGGTCGGATATTAGGCCCAGGTCATGTCCCACGCGGCACAGCCTGATATCAGCGTTGTCCTGTCGAAGATAGAGCCGGTACTCCGAGCGGGAGGTCATCATCCGGTAGGGCTCGTTGGTGCCTCGGGTCACCAGGTCGTCGATGAGCGTCCCGATGTAGCTCCCGGCCCGGTCCAGTATCATGGGCTCCCGCCCCAAGAGCTTCAAAGCCGCGTTGACGCCGGCCACAAAGCCCTGGACGGCCGCCTCCTCATAGCCGGAGCTTCCGTTGAACTGCCCCGCGCCGTAAAGGCCGGGGACTTTTTTCGCCTCAAGCGTAGCACGGAGCTCGGTGGGGTCCACGCAGTCGTACTCGATGGCGTAGGCGTAGCGCTGTATGACGGCGTTTTCAAGCCCCGGTATGGAGTGGACCATATCCGCCTGCACGTCCTCGGGGAGGGAGGAGCTCAGGCCCTGCAAATATAGCTCCTCGGTCCCTAAACCCATGGGCTCCACAAAAAGCTGGTGGCGCTTTTTATCCGGAAAGGTGACTATCTTCGTCTCGATGGAGGGGCAGTATCTGGGCCCCACCCCGTCGATGGTGCCGTTGAAGAGGGGTGAGCGGTGGAGGTTCGCCCTTATTATCTCGTGGGTCCGCTCGTTAGTCCAGGTCAGCCAGCACACGGCCCGGTTTTCGGGGGCGCTCTCCCCGTCGAAGGTGAAGGGCTCGGGCTCTGTATCCCCGGACTGAAGCTCCATTTTTGAAAAATCCACGCTCCGGGCGTTTACTCTTGGCGGGGTGCCCGTCTTGAACCGCCGGAGCCTGAGGCCCAGGGCACGCAGGCAGTCCGTCAGGGGGAGCGCGGCGTGCATCCCGTCGGGCCCGCTCTCCCGCGTCACGTCGCCCACGATGGTCCGGCCCGAGAGATACGTCCCGGTGCACACAATGGCCGCAAGGCAGCTCCAAACGGCTCCGGAGGCCGTGACCACTGAGGAGACGGCGCCGTTTTCAAGGCGTATCTCCGTTATCTCCGCCTGGACGAGGCGCAGATTTTCCTGCCTCTCCAGCGTCCCCTTCATTATCCGCTGATACTCCCGCCTGTCGGCCTGGGCCCGGAGCGACCAGACCGCCGGGCCCTTGCCCAAGTTGAGCATCCTGTACTGGATGCAGGCCTTATCCGCCGCGACCGGCATCTCGCCGCCGAGACAGCTCAGCTCCCGCACCAGGTGCCCCTTGGCCGTGCCGCCGATGGCCGGGTTGCAGGGCATGTTCCCCACGCTGTCGAGGTTGATGGCGAAGCACACCACCCGGCATCCCAGCCTCGCCGCGGCCAGAGCCGCCTCTATCCCGGCGTGCCCCGCGCCGATCACGGCCACATCGCAGGAGCCGGCCTTGTATTCCATAAAAAGCACCTCTTTTCGTGGGACCATTGTAATATAATAAGGGAGTTAAATCAAGCTTTTAAACAAATTGTAAATTAAGACGAATATTAACGCCATTTTAACAAATTTATGTTTAAATAACAAATAGTGAATAAATGGAGGGAGACCGCAATGAACATAGCAAAGATAATGGTGCCCAAGGCCCTGACAGTCTGCCTTGACGCGTCGATGTCAATACGCAAGGCCGTGGATATAATGCGCCGCCACGGCTACACGGCCATCCCGGTGCTGGACAGCGCGGGGAAGTTTTTAGGGTGCGTCAACGATCGGGATTTTCTCCGGTACATCGTCACCCAGGGCCACTGGGACCCCCTGGAGCACGAGACGGCCACCGTGGGGGACATCATGCGCCGGGACTTCTGCCCGCCGGTGCCCATAACGGCCACCGAGGCCGAGATAATCGACGCCTCCTTAAAGCAGAACTTCGTCCCGGTGGTGGACGACCGCGGGTGCCTTTGCGGCATAATCACCCGCCGCATGATCATCGCGGACCTGACCAACAACCCCCTCCCCCCGGCCGACGGGGAGTTTACGGAGAAATGAAAAAAGCCGGGGACGGCCCATATCAACGTTAAAAGCGACGCGGATTTCCCGCGCCGCTTTTTATGCTTTTTGTCATTTGATTCGAATAGGCCGCCGGGCGATTTTCTGTCGGGAAGCATGCCGCGTAAATTTGGTATTGCCGCCCTCCGACCGTTAAAAATCCAAAAGATAAGTGCCGTCGGCGTACCTCCTGAACGTGACATAGGTCCTTCCGTAGAGCTCCAGCATATGCTTGGTGACATACCCTCCGGAGGGCGCGCCGATGCGCTTGCGTATCCACTCGCCCAATATGGCGTTGCTCTCCACGCTGTGTATGGCCTTGTTGCCCTGCTGGGCCATGCGCATATGGAATGAGCCGAAATCTTTGGTGATGACCTTGAACATGGGACAGTTCTCGTCACTTGGATTTAGTCTGTCCGGGAAAAATCCGGCTTTCCTGTCCTGACTGTTATATGGGATATACGCCTGGTTTTGGCCGCGCTTTGTGCCGTTTTTTCGGATGCCCCAGTTGACTCCCGAGCCGTAACCGGTGTCGCTCCCGTCGGCCAGGAGGAGTGAGACCCTGAGCGTGTCCACAGGGGACATACTGTCGTAAAAAAGGTAATCGCTTTCCGAGCTGTCACCCGGCTCGTCAAGCGCCTCCGGTGAGTTGTTCGTGACATTCTTCAGCTTTTCGGAAACAGTGGGGTCAAAGCAGTCGACAGTAAACTCACGGACCTGCTTATAGTATTGATAGGCGTCATACGCGGAACACGTGCTTACGGTTTCCCGGCGCTTATAATAGGCGTTCATGGTGTAGTTGAGGGAGCCGCAGTACGCCACGCCGGGGACCTCCGGGTCATTTTCATATGGGTGCGACCATATATAGAGCTTGGAGTGTACCTCCGGCCCCTGAACGACATACCGGCAGGATATACTGGGCATACCCTTTGTGCCGCTTAAAAATCTGAGGAGACGGCATATATCCTCGTGCTTTTTCGGGGAGAGGCCGGTCTTTGTCATCCCGAGGATTATCTCCACCGAGAGGCCCTTTACAAATTGACCGGTACGCATACCGTCGGAGAGAGCTATCATATGGGTGGAGATTCTGTCGCAGTCCGTGAAGGCCGTGACTATCTTCAATGAGTTGCAGGGACTTGGGGACTCGATCCTCGCGGGAGCGTACAGTACGGGCTCGTCGAATGAGGAGGTCAAAAAAATTGACTTTCCCATGAGAACATCACGTATGTCAGTCATCGTCCGCCTCCATGTTCGGTTCCACCCACGGGTAATCTATCCCCGCGAAGCTGTTAAGGATGGCTGTCACAACGATTTGCGCCAGATCACAGGGAACGGCCATACCGATCTGCTTTCTTACGCTGGAATAATCCCCAAAAAACTCATAGCGGTCAGGGAAGGTCTGCAATCTCGCCCGTTCCCGGTTTGTAAGCTCCCGGTCGGTCCAGTGATACATATACGTACCGCCGCCGCCGGAGGCGGTAACGGTATACGCCGGTTTGTCCGGGTCGAGCTTTCTGTATATCTGGCTTATTTTTGTTTTTGTATGTATTTTCAGCTCCTCGGGAAAAGCGTCGCCGAGGCGCGTTTCCGCCTGCCACACATTTTCGCCGGGAAGTATATACGAAAGCCTCTTCACGACATTTTTTGAGAGGGCCCGTATTTCGTTGTTAGTAGCGTAGGATGGGATATCCGACAGGGCTTTCCGGGATGAGATGTCGCACGTTGCGTATTCGGCGGGACTTGGGACGCGAAAACGTACGTCAAGCTTCTTCTTTATGCCGACGATTATGACTCTGTGCCGCGTCTGGGGCACGCCGTATTCCTCGGACCTGTAGAGGTGTACCACAAGCCTGTATCCGGCGCTACGCATATCCTTCAGGATCGTTTGAAAATCGCCCGAGCCGGCGGAGCGTATACCGGAGACATTTTCGGCGATGAACCAATCGGGATGATAGGCGTTAAGGACCTCGATGCCGTACCAGTAAAGCTCGCCGTACTTCTCGTTCGCAAAGCCCCGGTGCTCGCCCACGTTTGAGAAGCTGTTACATGGAAAACCGTAACAGAAGGCGTCGATATCTCCAAGCGAAGCTATATCGATATCCCGCACGTCCTCGCATATAACGGTATCGGGGCGATCGGGGCAGATATTATTTATGTAGGTTTTACAGGTATCCGGATCGTAATCGTTGGCCCAGACGTGCTCCACGCGGAAAGCACCGTCATTACTTCGGGCCCTGAGCGCCCCGCAGGCCAGACCGCCTGGTCCGCAGAACAGCTCCCCCATCCTGAAAATCCGCTCCTCCATTGCCGCTCCTCCGGAAAAGTAATGAATGTCTTAATTATTATAAATTAATCCTCTCCCTTTTTCAATCGCTTTGGCGTAATTTCCAAGTGATGAAAAACCAAAAAATATCTTCTTGACAACAATAATATTCAGTGCTAAACTCCCATATAAATAGGCGATGACGGAGAATGAACCGGCATGAACCCACAGAGAGGGGCGCGGATGGTGTGAGCGGCCTGGGGGAGGGACGGGGATACCACTCCCGAGTTGCCCGGGAGGACCGGGACGGGCGAGCCCGTTACAGCTTACACAAAGCGACGGATGATATCCGTAAGCAGGGTGGGACCGTGGAGTTTTACTTCACCCCTGATAAATTCAGGGGTGAATTTTTATTTGCCCCGAGACTGAAAAGGAGCGTTTTTTATGTCCGAAGAAAATCTGTACACCTTTGAAAACCCGGAGTATCGGCACACCTACTGGCACTCCTGCTCCCACATCATGGCCCAGGCCGTCAAGCGCCTGTGGCCGGAGGTGAAGCTGGCCATCGGCCCCGCCATCGACGAGGGCTGGTATTATGACCTCTACGCCCCCTTCGCCTTCACCCCGGAGCATCTGGACCAAATCGAGGCGGAGATGCGCAAGATATGCAAGGAGAAGCTCAAGATCGAGCGCTTTGAGCTTCCGAGGGACGAGGCATTAAAGTTCATGGCCGACGAGCCGTTTAAAGTCGAGCTCATAAACGACCTTCCCGAGGGCGAGGTCATAAGCTTTTATAAGCAGGGGGAGTTTACCGACCTTTGCGCTGGGCCGCACCTTGACTCCACGGGCCGGGTGAAGGGCAACGCCCTGAAGCTCACCGCCTGCAACGCCGCCTACTGGCGGGGCGACTCCAGCCGTGAGACCCTCCAGCGCATCTACGGCGTGGCCTTCCCCAAAAAGGAGGAGCTGGACGAGTATCTCACAAAGCGGGCCGAGGCTCTAAAGCGCGACCACAACAAGCTGGGCCGGGAGCTTGAGTTCTTCACCACCGTAGACGTCATCGGACAGGGCCTGCCGGTGCTCCTGCCCAAGGGCGCGAGGGTTGTCCAGCTCCTTCAGCGCTGGATAGAGGACCTTGAGCAGAAGAAGGGCTATCTTCTCACCAAGACGCCCCTCATGGCTAAGAGCGATCTTTACAAGATATCCGGCCACTGGGACCACTATCTGGACGGAATGTTCGTTTTAGGCGACCCCACCGACGAGACGAAGGAGTGCTTCGCCCTGCGGCCTATGACGTGCCCCTTCCAGTATCAGGTATTCCTGAACCGCCAGCGCTCCTACCGGGACCTGCCCATGCGCCTTGGCGAGACGTCCACCCTTTTCCGCAACGAGGACTCCGGCGAGATGCACGGCCTTATCCGTGTGCGTCAGTTCACCATCTCCGAGGGCCATCTCATACTCCGCCCGGACCAGCTGGAGGAGGAGTTCAAAGGCTGCCTGGAGCTTGCCAAATACTGCCTTGGCACACTGGGACTTCTGGAGGACTGCACCTTCCGCTTCTCCCAGTGGGATCCGTCCAACCCCAACAACAAGTACGAGGGCACGGCGGAACAGTGGGACGAGGCCCAGCGGGTCATGGGCCAGATACTGGACGATCTGGGGGTGGAATACACCGTCGGCATCGACGAGGCCGCCTTCTACGGGCCCAAGCTGGATATACAGTACCACAACGTCTTTGGCAAGGAGGACACGCTGGTCACTATCCAGATAGATATGCTCCTTGCCCAGCGCTTTGGCATGTACTATATCGACGAAAACGGCGAGAAGGCATTGCCGTATATAATCCACCGCACGTCGATGGGCTGCTATGAGCGGACGCTGGCGTACCTCATCGAGAAATACGCCGGGGCGCTCCCGTGCTGGATGTGCCCGGAGCAGGTCCGGGTCCTGCCGGTCACCGACAGGGCGCTGGAATACGCCAAGGGCATAGAGGCGCGGCTTACGGAGATGGGCTTCCGGGCCACCACCGATTCCCGCGGCGAGAAGATAGGCCGCAAGATTCGCGACGCCCAGATGGAGAAGGTCCCCTACATGGTAGTCGTGGGCGACAGGGACATGGAAAACGTCACCGTCTCCCCACGCCACCGCTCCGGCACAGACCTTGGAGCCATGAGCTTTGACGACTTTGCCGCCATGCTCCGCGACGAGGTGGAGACAAAGGCGATAAAGTAAAAATAACAAAGCTATACTAATACCCATTTGATAAGGTCGCGCCTTACGGCGCGTATTGGAATAGGGGAGGGTTTGGAACCCTCCCCTACGGCTATTATAGGAAATTTACCATTCAACCCGTAGGGGCGGGTTCTAAACCCGCCCGTCCCCTCGTCACCGCCGCGCGGGAATACCCTCTTTTTGGAAAAGGCTGCGCCCGCAGGCGCGTTTCGGAGGCCAACCGCCCCGAAGGGGCGGCTCTTAGGCCGGAGATGGGCAGGGGGGATTAGAGCCTACGTCCTTCGTCTTAATAAGATGTCGCGACGAATAAGAAGCTCGAACCTCCCGGCCCTGCGGGGCCACCCCCCTTTCCGATAGGGGGGTAGGGGAATAAGGTCGCGCCTTGCGGCGCGTATTGGAATAGGGGAGGGTTTGGAACCCTCCCCTACGGCGGTTATTGGGGATTTTTCGTTTAGCCCGTATCTAAACCCGTTTGGGCGGGACGTGGGTGATTCGGACCCACCCCCTGCCCCCTCCCAGAGGGAGGGGCGGAACCTCTCCTGCCGCTTCGCGGCTGTCCTCCCCTTATGAAGGGGAGGGCTTTTTATCTGTCCGGATAGGCGGAACGGGGGAAGTGCGGATTGCTTTTTGCGATTGGCCGTAGTAAAAAATACTAAAAATAATGTGCAAATCAGCGCCGCCATTTTGTTATATAAGTGAGGCCTCAAAAGGAAACGAGAGGGGGTGTGCCGATGGAGCAGGAAACTGTGCTGGTGCTTTTTGACCGTTACGCGGATATGGTGTATCGCGTCGCTCTCAGCTATCTCCGTTCCCCGCAGGAAGCTGAGGACGTTGTGCAGACTGTATTTCTCAAACTGCTGGAGGGTGGCATTACAGTTTACCCCGGTAAAGAACGTGCGTTTTTGACGAAGATTACGATCAATCACTGCAAAAACCTTCTCAGCACCGCAAGAAAGCATGAAACTATCGAACTGGATGAAACCGTTTTGTTGACACGACCAGAGGACCGGGACATATTTCTCGCAATCATGGAGCTGCCCGAAAAGTATAGGGCCGTTGTGAGCTTGCACTGTATTGAGGGCTACTCATTTCGGGAAATTTCAGAATTTTTACACATCGGCGTCTCAGCCGTTTCCATGCGGCTACACAGAGCAAAAGGTATCCTAAAAGAACAAATTGGGAGGGTTTGATATGGAGCGAAGCTTCAAACGCATTTCCGATGAACTGAAACTGCCGCAGGAGAGCCGGGAGCGTATTCGTTCCCAGCTCGCCTCCTACCAAAAACAATTGGAGGATATTCCTATGAAAAAAATAATCTTAAAACCTCGCAGGTCGCTGATTGTCGCCGTTGTTGTCGTTGTCATGGCGATGACATTGACGCTGACCGCTGCCGCCGCAGTGGTGCATCTGTTCAGAAATGACATCATTGTGCCCGGTTTGGACGACATTCCCCTGCTTTCAAGTGAAGACTGCGAACCCGGTGCTTTTGGTGTCAGCGGCCCCGATGGGAATCCGCCCGCCGCTTTGGAAGAGATGATAGCATCTAATAGGTTCAAATCGGACGATTGGGATTTGGGTGAAAGTATTAGCGGCGGAGTCGTATCTGAATACCTTCGGTGGGACTCTGTAGAAGTACTGAGCAGTGATCCCTCTCTCCGCAGCCGCCGCGTTGGACGGGAGGACGGCGCGGAAAAGATGGAATATACTGCCGAAAATCCCGCGAATTTGGTGGACACCCTAACAGGCCGCATTATGTTTGATCCGGGATGGTTAGGTGAGCATTATACTTATGCACCGGACGCGAACCTGTCTTTCGTTGTGACAGACGCAGACGGCAACTATGTCAGCGAGTATTTCAGCGCCCTCTACGCAAAGGAAGACGGCAAAGGTTATGTTCATGTAGAAATGTATAATACAGCACAGGAAGACTATTTCACACGGACCTATATCGTCGACGGCAGCTTTGAAACCGCCTATTATTACACCTCCGCCGATGGCCATGAGTTCCTGATTGAAATGGACAACGGAAACGTTTGGGCGAATTGCCGTACCAGCCACGCCAACGTCAGCCTGCACGGTGCGTATCTGACCGCGGACGAGGTAGAGGATATTCTTGATAATCTCTCTCTGTCCATCAACGAGTAAAACGTATCACCGATTTTTAAAGAAGATCAGTATAAGGGGCGGGTCTGGAACCCGCCCCTTGACGGTCCGGATAGGCGGCACGGGGAAAAATGCGGATTGTTTTTCAATAATGGATATGGTATAATTTTCGCCGGTACAGATTGACAAATCGAAGTTTATATGGGAGGAAACAATAACGTATGAATAAAGTTTATGTGCTGCAAATCATCTTTATAATTATTCAAGTTTTCGCGGCTATTCCATTAACAGCAGCGGTGTTTGGAGATATGAATCCTGATATTATTTCAGCTTCAGCGATTGTAATTTGGGTGGGGATGCTTGGAAACATGATATGCGCGATTATAAGAGCCGTTCAAGAATCGAAAAAGAAATAAATTCCGGTTTGCAGGGCAGATGAAATCTCTATCATGTACCACCGGCGGGCGGTTTTTTGCCAGCCGGTGGTATCGATTTGCGGTGCGGGTGATTTGAAATTTGAGTAATACGTATGGAGGGATATATGCGGTTTTACACAAAAGAGTGGTACGAGCTGATGCAGAGTCAGGACTACACATTATGTGTGAGACAGATTCCCGATAAGGAGTACTCCGCAAAGGAGATCAGGGCGTTTTTTGAGAAAAAGCTCAAGGCGGAAATCGCTCGGGATAGACGGGAGTACAACACGCCGCCGTGTTTTCCGGACATGTCCGACCAGTTGAAGCCGGAAAGCTTTGACCGGTCGGATTGGCTTGTGTTCCCCGGTGGAGGGGAACGGGAGCCCAGACATCCGACCTCCCCGGAGGAGGTGTCCGAGCAGTTAGAGCGGGAGAAAAGAGAGGCGGAGGACGCCTTTGCCAACCGTCCTCCATTTGATCCGGGTGAGTCGGAGAAAGTATTCAGAGAGGGCTATATGGCCCGGTTACGTTATTGCCGCCGGAGTTTTCCGGAGTGGGTTTGCCGCCAAGTGGACCAGCGTCTGTTGGCCCTGGGACTTATTCCCAAAAGTGTTTATCAGAGATTAAAAACTGAGGAAAAAGAGAATAGAAAAGCCTTTCGGAAAATTGAGAGGGCGGCGAAAAAAGAGCTGGACAGGCAACATATCCCGGAGCAAATCGCGGAGGCGTTCAGTTTCCATGACAGCTCCCTCCTGTCTTTGAGAAAACGGGGACGAAACTATGAGATGCTCCTGCGGAAAGACGGCGGTTGGTTTGGAGATGGGGTCACACCCTATATCAAAGTGATTTTTACAGATGCTGTTCTGATGGAGCGGGAGAGGGGGTTAAAGCCGCGGACGCGGATGGACGCGGACGGGGCCTTATGCTCCAAATGTGTCTTTTTGTATCACGAAATGTATTCCGTGGAGAGCGGTTATGAGGTCCATATGCTGTTTGCCGTAGACGGGCGGAGTGACCTGGCGTATCTGACAGTTCGTTGCGGTGAAATTGGTTTTGAGGATAATATCGTGTTGCCGCAATAACACGGACGAGGCAAAATAAGTATCCGCTCGACCTCCTGTTTTTGCTTATCCTGACGACATCGGGGACTCCCGGTGGTCATTCTCTGGGAGCAGGGTAGGGCTTACGTATATCAGTGAGCCCCAGCAGGTAGTCGGTGCTGGTGTGGTAGTAGGCCGCCAGCTTAATAAGCACGTCCGTGGGGATGTCCCGCTTGCCAAGCTCATAGTGGGAGTAGTTCACCTGAGTACAGCCCAGATATGCCGCAAGCTCCCGCTGAAGAAGGTCCGCGTCCTCCCGAAGGTCCCTGATTCGTCTATACATCCTTATCCCTCCCAAGAATCGGAGTATAGAAAGAGTATAGGCAAAACAATTTGTTATATTGACATATAAAACAAATTGTTTTATAATCTCACAGTTCACGGACAAAAGCCGTGACGGAGGGGAGATGGGGGCGTGGCGAATAAGCGGATGAGCGGGGCGGAATACGAGCGGTTTGTCGCCGCCGTCGCCGCCGCCAACAAGGCCGGCGACAGGGAGACCCTCAGGCGCGTCATCAGGCGCCTCGTCACCCGCTACGGCCTTGCCGACCGGAGGGCCATCCTCATTTTACGTATGATGAAGTTTTGACAGACCTATCTTCTTTTCTCGAAAAAATCCCGTAGAATTTCCCGGCACTCCTGCTCCAGAACGCCGCCGTAGATTTTTATTTTACGGTCAAGGGGCTCCATGAAGAGGTTGAAAAGTCCGCCGCAGGCGCCGGCCCGGGGGTCCTTCGCGCCATAGACGATCTTGGCAATCCTCGCGTTGTATGCCGCCCCGGCGCACATGGGGCAGGGCTCCATGGTGACATAGAGGGCGCACCCCTCAAGCCGCCATGTCCCCAGCTCACGGGAGGCGTCACGTATGGCCTCCACCTCGGCGTGGGCGGTGGCGTCGCGCGCCTCGGTGCGGTTGCGGCCGCGGCCGATAATGTGTCCCTCGCCGTCAACTATCACCGCCCCCACCGGCGTCTCCCCGGCCAACGCGGCCTCCCGGGCAAGCTCAAGGGCCGCTTCCATATATTCCTCCACGCTCCCGCCTCCTTTTATTCGATTATACTAATGTCTATTTAAAAGGCCGCCGCGAATGGCTTATTTTAATTAGATATTAGTATTATATCATTTTTGCCAAAAACGCGCAACTGCCGTATAGAAGCTTGTGGTAAGGGCAAAAATAACGGTATCGAAGAAAAAGGAGCGACAAAAATGAAAGTATCAGATATTATGAACCCCGAGACAGTATCCATCGACCCGGAGGAGACGGTGTCCCTGGCCGCAAGGCTCCTGAGCCGTCACAATATAGGCTCCCTGCCCGTCTGCGCCTCCGACGGGCATGTTCGGGGAGTGATAACCGACCGGGACATCGTCCTTAGATGCGTGGCCGCCGGGGAGGACCCGGAGCTCACCCCGGTGCGTGAGGTCATGTCCCGTTCCGTCATAACCGTGGAGCCAAGTGAGGACACAAAAAAGGCCGGAGAGCTCATGGCCCGGGGTCAGGTGAGACGCCTCCCCGTCACGGAAAACGGAAAGCTCGTCGGCATACTGGCCCTTGGGGACCTGGCCCGCGTCACCGACTGCAACATGGAGGCCTCCCGGGCGCTGACCGAGATATCGGCGAACATACAGGAGAGATGACGCTGTCCGGCAAAGGCCGGGGGCCTTTGCCGGACAAGGGGGGCGTGCGGAACCGGTCGCGAAAATGCCTGCGGGCATACTCGCGGCCGGTTCCCGCCGTTTTGCTCCGCGCCTCGTCGTCGCTGATGCCGCTTTACCTCGCCCTCCCTGCGGTCGGGCTCAGGCGCTGGCATCGCTCATCTCCGCGCTAAGAGCCGCCCCTCCG
>CANQUO010000042.1 GCA_947627085.1 uncultured Oscillospiraceae bacterium | reverse complement strand
CGGGCAAAAGAACCTGCACATGCGCCGTTTTCTGCGCCCGGAGGCCATAAAGGCGATGCGCGGGGAGCTGAACGCCGGAAGGCCCATAATATGCGTCATGGGCAAGGGGTATTTCACCGACTCCGGCCACTATATAGTGCTGACCGGCTGTGACGACGAGGGCTTTCAGGTCTACGACCCCTTCCGCCCCTCAAACTGCCGGACCTTCTCCTACGACGAGCTCGCCCCGGAGATAAAAAATCTCTGGTCTTATGAACTGTCAAAAAAGGCCTGACGGCCTTTTTTGACAAGGGGAAGCGTGCGAAAAAAGTCGCAAAAAGGCCTGCGGGCCTATTTGCGACTTTTTTCTGCCGTTTTGCTCCGCGCCGCCGAAGGCGGCACTGCGCAAAACAAAAGGTAATTTTCGCGACGCGCATGTCGCCGCGAAAATCATTTTATTTGGGGTTTGCGCTTATCTGGTGGATGCCCGACAGTTTGGTCAGTATACTATTGGCGGCGTCTCCTTTTTGGACAGGGAGTAGCCGTAGAAGGCCGCGCAGGCGGCAAGGACCGAGGCGATAAAAGCTATCCACCAGCCCGCGCCTGTCATGCCGACGCGCACCATACTGCCAAGCCCGTCGACCCCGCTCCGGACCATGCTGTTTAGAGCGATACTGCCGAGGAGCAGTGTGACGGCGGAGATGACGCCGCAGATGCCGGCGATCTGAAGGCCCTCGCCCTTCACGTGGAGCGGCACGAGCTCAAGGCTGAATACGATGCCGGCCACGGCGGAGAGGAAAGCGACGATGGCCCAGATGGACATAACGGTGCCCTCGCCGTCAAAGAGGTCTTTTGAGAAAAGCTCAAAAAGGACCTTGAAGCCGGACTGAGAATCGGCCTGGGACTGGCCGAGCACGGACACGGACACGACGATAAATGGAAGGAAGAAGCTTATGACGGCCACAAGACACAGCGCCGCCGACGCAATGGACATTACCTTCTTATCCTTAAGATTCATGGTTTCATCCTCCGTAATTTTTTCTCTCACCGGAAAGTCCGTTGACGCAAAGCTTTCCGGGTATTCCGTAAAATATTATACGTTTTTTGGCCCCGATTGTAAAGGGGATTTTTACAATTTATTCATGGCGTTTCCCCCCTTCGCCTCCGCTCACACCACCTTGACTATGGAGTACCGGGCGGCCAAAAGGGCCCAGTTCTGGTTGAAGGCCCGCATGATGTTCCAGTACCCCACGCCGAGGACATCGTACTCGTCCGTGAGCTCCAGCTTCGCCTTTATACTGCGCACGTCCTCGAACCACACGATGTGTCGCCGGCCGCCGGCGTAGTACTCAAAATACGGTGACTGGGCCGTCTCGTCAAACTGTATCTCCGCCCCGTATCTGGCGGCCCTGAGCACCGCCCCCTGGTTTCCGATGTTCTCGGCCCTTGTTATCCCCTGCTCGTAGGGGAGCGTCCAGTCGTAGCCGTAATTTGGTATGCCCATAAGTATCTTCTCCCGTGGTATCTCCGTCACGGCGTAGCTCACCACCCGCCGCACCTGGTCGATGGGCGCCACGGCCATTGGCGGACCGTAGGTGTAGCCCCACTCGTAGGTCATCAAAAGCACCCTGTCCACGATGGCCCCGATGGCGGCGTAGTCGTGGGCCTCGTATAAAAGTCCCGGCTGGCTGGCGCTCGTCTTGGGGGCTAGGGCCGCGCTGACTGTGAAGCCCTCCGGCTCCATGAGGTTCCTCGCCCTTGTGAGAAAATCCTGGTACCCCTGGGCGTCCTCGGGGGCGATGTACTCAAAGTCCATGTCTATCCCCACGTACCCCTTTTGACGCATGACGGTCACAAGATTCGCAAGCACCCTGTCCTGAAGGGCCGTGTCGGCGAAAAGGGCCGCCGCGCGCTGGGTGGAGAAACCGCCGGAGTCGTCGATACTGGAAAAGACAAGTATGGGCGCCGCGCTGTATTCGTAGGCCGCGCTTATGAGCCCGGCGTCGTCCGCCGGGATGAGCGTCCCTGACTCGGTAAAGCCGTAGGAGAATACGGCGAGGTATGTAAGATACGGCAGCGCCCTTAAAAGTACGCTCCGCCTTATGCTGGGGTAGGCGTAGCCCAGAGTGACGATATCTCGTATCTTCCCGCCCTGAAAGCTTATGGTCAGCTGTTGTCCGGGGCGAATAGTCTCGTTTTGTATGAGCTCCGGGTTATTTTGTATGAGCTCCATGACGCTGACGCCGAACCTGCCCGCGATGGAGTAGAGCGTGTCCCCCGCCCGCACGGTGTAGGCCCGGCTGGGGAGCGTCACTATGAGCGCCTGGCCCACCACCAGGACCTGATTTGCCGTAAGGCCGTTGTCCGACTGGAGCCTCGATACCGACACCCCGTAACGGCGCGCGATGGAATACAGCGTATCCCCCCGCCGCACCACATGAATAAGCATGGTTATCCCTCCTCACCCCATTATATGCCCGCGCTCACAAACTGTGCGATTTTGGCGTATAATGGCAGGAAGGAGTGATATTATGTTAACCGTTGTCCCCTACGACCGCGCCGCCGCGGTGGAGTACGCAAGAAGGTGGGCGCTTTCCCGAAACCCCCGGTATTACGATTTTCAGGAGATCGGCGGCGACTGCACGAATTTCGCCTCCCAGTGTATCTTCGCGGGCGCGGGCGTGATGAACTACACCCCCGTCACCGGGTGGTACTATGTCAATGCCAATGACCGTACCGCCTCCTGGACGGGGGTGGGATATCTATACGATTTTCTCATAAATAACGAGGGCCCCGGCCCCTGGGCCGTGGAGATCCCGGAGGAGGACGCACTGCCCGGGGACATCGTCCAGCTTGGCGGCGCCGGGGGCTTCTACCACTCCCCCGTCATAGTCGCCCGGGACCCCATTTTAGTCTGCGCCCACACCTACGACGCTCTCGACAGGCCGCTTAGCACCTACGTATACTCAAGGGCCCGGTTTTTGCGCATAGAGGGCGCGCGAAAATGGGCGTGATTCAATGAAGCTGTGAAAAGACCTGGCCGATCCTGTCCGCGATAACAAGCTCCGCCATGCTGTCCATGCTTGTTGGGGATTTATTTATGAGCACCAGGTGCTTCCCGCCAAAATAGTGCACCAGCCCCGCCGCGGGGTATACGGCCAGGGACGTGCCGCCGATGATGAGCATATCGGCCCGGGATATCTCCGTCACGGACCGTGTGAGCACGTCGGAGTCGAGGCTCTCCTCATAGAGCACGATATCGGGCCTGACTATCCCGCCGCAGGAGCACCGGGGCACGTCGGTGGCGTTCTGGACAAAATCGGCATCGTAGCGCTTGCCGCACTTTACGCAGTAGTTTTTCAAAAGCGTCCCGTGGAGCTCCAGGACGTTTTTACTCCCGGCGGCCTGATGGAGTCCGTCGATGTTCTGTGTCACCACCGCCCGGAGCTTGCCCCGCTTTTCAAGCTCCGCAAGGTAGAGATGCGCCGCGTTGGGCTTGGCCCCACGGACGATGAGCTTGTCCCGGTAAAACCGGTAAAACTCCTCGGGATAGCGGCGAAAAAAGCTGGCGCTCAGTATCTCCTCCGGCGGAAAGCGGTATTTCTGGTTATATAGCCCGTCCACACTGCGAAAGTCAGGTATCCCGCTCTCCGTTGACACCCCCGCCCCGCCGAAAAAAACTATGCGGGAGCTTTCGTCTATGAGCTCCTGGAGCTTCAATATCTTCTCATCCATGCCGGTACCTCCCTTAAATTTATCTGGAATTTGCGTATGATCATATATAAATCATACTACCAAATCATCTTTCGGTCAACAAAAATCCCTTTTATGACGTCTCGACAGGCGGGAATTTACAGCTTGTATTGCATAAAATGATCGTTTTTGGTAAATCCAAAACTACTGTATAGAAGAATTCCCATATCGGACGCGGTGATCTGAACCGTACCACATCCTCGCTTTCTTGCTTCATCCACGACTCTTGAAAGTAATTCCTTCGCTATTCCCCTTCTCCTGTATTCCTTCTTCGTAAACATACTGGACAGAAGCCCTATTTTCCCGCTTGGACAGCCAAAATAAGGCGGCTTTTCTACAATGGAAATTCCGCTCGTCCCAATGATCGTTCCATTGTCTAACGCTATCCACGAAACGAACGTATCATCGGCCATATGACGATGATAATAATCTTTCAATGCGGGCGTAAGATCGATTTCTTCTTTCGCGCCTTCCTCCCGAAGCTGTTCGATCCGCATTTTAACAAAAATGTCGAGCTCATGTTCTGTCAATTTCTGATAAGTAATATTCATATGATCGCCTCGCAGGTCCCGATTTAACGGGTGCTTTTGTTTCTGAATGGGTGGTGGAATGTCGCGACAAAGGGCGAAATTATATTATTGCTTATTGCCGGCAAATACATCATCGCAATACTGGTACCATTGGATTTCATACTGCTTGTGCGGCAATAAAATCATATCCCTCGGACGCAGTATATTCCTTCGCTCGGCCTCATGGACGAATGTCCATACATAATCATCCGTTTCACTTTCTGTGGCTTTTACAGTGCCGAAACCGTTCTGCACAGCTAAATACAGGCGAGTATGGCCGTCTAAGGAAATAAACCTGTCCCCATAAGGAATTACCTGAACAACAATATCTTCCGCCTTGCAAATGAACGTTCGGACTGCCTTCAGCTTTTCTTCATCCACATAAAACTGAGAGGGTTGAACGCTCTCAAGCGGAACATCAAAAAGAGCGGGAGCCGGATATTCCGTTATCAGTCTTGCGCATGTATCGTAGAATTTGAAAATATGCGGCGCGTGAAAGCGAAATTCCTCGATCAGCGTTTTGTACACAGCCGGGTCTTTCCCATATACCACCGCTGATGACGGGTCCGTGATCTCGACTTGATACGGTTCGCCGTCAATGAGGTACGCCCCGTGCTGATTTAATACGGTTTTTGAAAATCTGCCGTCAATATAACTGTCTATTCTTTTGATGTTCATAACTTTCTGAATATCGCTTTTTTCAAATCCTTTTATATCAAACATGGTATACACTCCCCCCGCAATTACCGATTTTCATTCCCTAATCGTCTAACACTCTTACGCTGAATAATTTCTTTTCAACTTTTGCGCTGTATTTCAACTCGTAAGTTGGTATCCCACGGAATATGGCGTCTTGTATTTCGGAAATTTCCTTTTCCAGCTGTTCCGCGTTTGCGTACCAACCCAAAAATGTGCTTTGCGGTCCCCAAAAGGATACCGCATCGTCGCTGACGGCAAACAGGGCGTATTGGGGGAGTTCTTTCCACCTTTGAATTTCGGCGAGGACATCACCTGACGGCACTTTACGACGACGTGCTCACGCGGAGATGAAATTGTGATCGTTCCGGTCACCTTATCAGGTTCGTCCGCTTTTCCCCGGGCGATCTCGGCCGCCATGAGACTGTCCAGGGATATATTCAGCTCATGGGACAGGACCAACAGCTTCTCCACCTCCGGGTAACCTGTTCCCTGTTCCCATTTGGATACAGCCTGCCTGCTGACATCCAGCATTTCCGCCAATTCTTCCTGAGAAAGATGTTTTTCTTTTCTGATCCTCTGTAAATTTTCCGCGAAGCTCATACTAAATACCTCCGATTCCGATTTCGAGATAATAGTATTTTACAGACAGTCCCCGATGGTTACTACCAACCTGTATTTGCGTTTTCGCAACTTGAAGTTGCAAGCAGTCTTAAATTCGATATTCCAATTATACCACCGGGCCGCGAGAAAGTCCACCGGCTCATAAAAAGCTCCCCGGCTTTTGAGCCGGGGAGGTGGAGGTTACTTGTTCTTTCCGTTGACGGTATTTTCCTTGAGCACCACGTCGTGGGCGCCGCCTTCGACGATGCTGGTGGCGGCGACCAGGGTGAGTTTGGCCTTCTTCTGGAGCTCCGGGATGGTCACCGCCCCGCAGTTGCACATGGTGTGCTTTACTTTGCTGAGTGTCAGGGCCACGTTGTCGTGGAGGGGGCCGGCGTAGGGCACGTAGGAATCCACGCCCTCCTCAAAGGCCATGCCCTCCTTGCCGCCAACGTCGTAGCGCTGCCAGTTGCGGGCGCGGGAGCTTCCCTCGCCCCAGTACTCCTTCATATAGCTGCCGCCGATGGCCACACGGCGGGAGGGGCTTTCGTCAAACCTGGCGAAATACCGGCCAAGCATCAGAAAATCCGCGCCCATGGCGAGGGCGAGAGTGAAGTGATAGTCGTGGACGATGCCGCCGTCGGAGCAGACGGGCACATATACGCCGGTCTCCTCAAAGTACTTATCCCTCTCATGGCACACGTCAATGAGCGCCGTGGCCTGGCCGCGGCCGATGCCCTTCTGCTCGCGGGTGATGCAGATGGAGCCGCCGCCGATGCCGACCTTGACGAAGTCCGCCCCGGCCTCGGCCAAAAAGCGGAAGCCGTCCGCGTCCACCACGTTGCCCGCACCGACCTTGACGGTGTCGCCGTAATGCTTACGTATCCAGTTTATGGTCATCCTCTGCCACTCGGAGAAGCCCTCGGAGGAGTCGATACACAGAACGTCCGCTCCGGCCTCCACCAGCGCCGGGACACGGGTGGCGTAGTCGCGGGTGTTTATGCCCGCGCCAACCACGTACTTTTTGTCCGCGTCGAGAAGCTCCAGGGGGTTTTCCTTGTGGGAGTCGTAGTCCTTGCGGAATACGAAGTAGACAAGCCCGCCCTTGTCGTCAACTATGGGCAGGGTGTTGACCTTGTGCTCCCAAATTATATCGTTGGCCTCCTTCAGGGTGGTGCTGGCCGGGGCGGTCACTAATTTGTCAAGGGGGGTCATGAAGCTCTCCACGCTCTCAAGGCCGGTCATACGTGAAAGCCGGTAATCACGGCGGGTCACCATGCCCAGAAGCTTTCCGTTGGGGCCGCCGTCCTCAGTGACCGCCACAGTGGAGTGGCCCGTACGCTCGGTGAGCTTCAAAAGCTCATTCAAGGTCCCGGTGGGCTTTATGTTGGAGTCGGAGACGACAAAGCCGGACTTATATGCCTTGGCCCTCGCCACCATCGCCGCCTGGTCCTCCACGGTCTGGGAGCCGTAGATGAAGCTGACTCCGCCCTCTCTTGCCAGCGCCACGGCCATCTTGTCGTCGGAGACGGCCTGCATTATGGCGGAGGTCATGGGTATGTTCATGGAGATCGCCGGCTCCTCGCCCTTTTTGAACTTGACCAGCGGCGTGCGCAGGCTCACGTTGTCGGGGATGCAGTTGGGCCCGGAGTAGCCGGGGACAAGAAGATACTCGCTGAAGGTCCTTGACGGTTCGGGATAGATGTAGGCCATGAAAAAGCTCCTCTCTCAATTCTCATATATTGCTGGTATGTTATCATTTTTCGCCCGTATGTGTCAAGAGTTTTCCCGCTGATAATAAAACATGTATTGCTGAGCAAGTCCGGCGTTTTCGCCAAATACCGAGCTGTCAAATCCCTCCGGGTAATGTTCAGCGATGGCCTTTTTCATCCACACGTCCACGGGGAAGGCCGAGCCAATACGAAGGGAGAACAAAATGACGCAGTTTGCCACTTTCTCCCCTATCCCCGGGAGAGCCGTCAGGGCCTTTTTGGCGCTTGCAAGGTCGGCGTGGGAAAGGGCCTCTAAATCCAGCGCCCCCTCGTCCACGGCTCTCGCCGCCGCGATTATGTATGGCGCCCGGTAGCCGCACCTTAAGGGGGCCAAGTCCTCCGGCTCAAGTCTCGCTATCGTCCCGGCGTCAGGGAATGAGTAGAACCTCTCGTTTTCAAGATAAGTCTCCTCCCCAAAGCACCGGCACATTGTCTCAACTATCTTTTTTATCCTCGGTATGTTGTTGCACTGGGAGATTATGAAGGAGCACAGCGTCTCCCACCTGTCCTGATTTAGTATCCTTATCCCCGCCCCGTAGTCCGAGGCGTCTTTCATATAAGCGTCCACGCACACGCTCTGCCTGAGCGACCTGTAATCCCGGTCAAGGTCAAAATACTCATGCCAGACCTCCTTAAGGTCCCGCTCAGAGCCGGTTATGAGTATCCTGTCCCCGTCCCGGCGTATCTTCGCGGCCTTGCCCATGGCCACACCCAGATATCCCCCGTCCGGACACTCGTTCCAGCGGAAGCACTGGCCGCACTCGAATATCTTTTTCAAATCAAAATCGTCGCTCGTCTTTATCTCGACCTCGTTCATGTCCTCGCCCCTTTTTTCTTTTTTTCGATTATATCACTTATCCTTCCCGGCGTAAATCGGCGGCGGTGAATTTTTTTCGCGAAGCCGTGGAAATATAACGGTGAAATTTACTTTAAAGGTGATATAGATGGCATCAAAACTTTCCGGCAAGCAGACCTTCGTCCTCCAAAATCCCCCCTCCTTCGCGGGTCACGCCTGCGTGGTGGGCAAAAAGGAGGGCGAGGGGCCCTTGCGCGACAGCTTCGACTTCATAACCGAGGACTCGTTCCTGGGCGAAAAAACCTGGGAGAAGGCCGAGAGCGCCCTGGTGAAAAAGGCCGCGGGTCTCGCTCTCAGCAAGGCTAACCTCTCAAATTCCGCCGTAAACTGCATGTTCTGCGGGGACCTTTTAAACCAGTGTGTGGGCACCACCTTCGGCGTCCGGGAGACGAACATACCCATGTTCGGCGTCTACGGGGCCTGCTCCACCATGGCCGAGAGTCTGGCCCTGGCGGCGCTGACCATCGACGGGGGCTTTGCGGACAATGTTTTAGCTGTGACGAGCTCCCACTTCTGCTCCGCCGAGCGGCAGTTCCGCACGCCCCTTGAGTACGGCGGCCAGCGTCCGCCCTCCGCCCAGTGGACCGTCACCGGCTCCGGCGCGGCGGTCCTCTCCGCCGAGGGCCCCGGGCCCTATGTGACGCATGTGACCCCGGGCAAGATGGTGGACAACGGCGTCACCGACGCCAACAACATGGGCGCCGCAATGGCCCCCGCGGCCTATGACACCATAAGGACGCACTTTGAGGACCTGTCCGTGGGTCCCGACGCCTACGACCTCATTGTCACCGGGGACCTGGGCGAGGTGGGGAGCGCCATACTTTGTGACTTCTTCGCCTCCGACGGGGTGGACCTGGCCTCCCGCCACGCCGACTGCGGGCTTTTGATTTTCGACAGGAAAAAGCAGGACGTCCACGCCGGCGGCTCCGGTTGCGGGTGCGCGGCCTCGGTGCTGTGCGGGTATCTCCTCAACGGCATCCGGGAGGGGCGCTGGAACAGGATACTTTTCACCGCCACCGGCGCGCTCCTCTCCCCAACCACCACCATGCAGGGCGAGTCCATCCCCTCCATCGCCTGCTCCGTGGTTATCTCAAAGACGAAGTGAGGTTTATGACATGAAATTCGACATTATGCAGTATCTGCGGGCCTTTTTGGCCGGCGGGGCCCTGTGCCTCATCGGCCAGATACTCATCGACAAGACAAAGCTCACCCCCGCCCGCATACTCACCTGCTACGTGGTGGTGGGCGTGGTCCTGGGGGCCCTGGGGATATATCAGCCCTTCGCCGACTGGGCCGGGGCCGGGGCCACCGTGCCCCTCACGGGCTTTGGCAACAACCTTGCGAAGGGAGTAAAAAAAGCGGTGGAGGAGAAGGGCCTTCTCGGCGCCTTCACCGGCGGCTTCACCGCCGCCGCCGGAGGCATCGCCGCCGCCGTGTTCTTCGGGTATATCGTATCAGTTATATTTAAACCAGGTGATAAAAGCTGAAATCGCGCAGCCCCTCCCTCTGGGAGGGGGCAGGGGGTGGGTCCGAGTTGGTTGACGGAGATTCGGCCCACCCCGGCCATCGCTTCGCTCGGCCACCCCTCCCAAAGGGAGGGGCTTTTCTTTTCCGCACTTTTTTACCAACTTTCCCGCTCCCTCCGTCCGATTGAACATTGAAAAACTTACGCGAAAGCGGTAAAATGGGGGCAGGATTTTACGGCGGAGGCGATTTTGGTGGAAGATTGCAGGGTCGGGTTCAATGACGGCTGGCGGTTTTGTCTCACGGAGGAGCGCGAAGCGGTCGACTTTGATTTTGACGACGGGGGCTTTCGGGAGGTGGACCTTCCCCACGACTGGCAGATAGAGGGCCAAAGGACCGAGGACAGTGATAAGTCCCAGGGGTTTTTCCCACGTGGCGGCGTGGGGGTATACAGGCGTCGCTTTACAGCGCCGGAGGTGTGGCGGGGTAAACGCGTGCGGGTGCTCTTTGACGGGGTACAGCGCTTTAGCGAAGTCTACTTAAACGGCCAACTCATTGGCGGGCGGGCCTACGGGTATCTGCCGGTGCTGTGCGACATGACGGATAAGCTCCGGCTTGGTGATGAGAACGTCCTGGCCGTCCGGGTGGACAACCGGAACAGTGGCGGCTGGGTGGCCGCCGGGGGCGACAGGTGGTACTCCGGAGCGGGAATTTATCGGAACGTGTGGCTTTTGGTCCAAGACTCCGCCCGCATCGTCCACGACGGCATAAGGATAAACGCCGTCCCCGTGACGCGGGGCCCAAAGGGCGACGTGCCGGACGTGGAAGGCATACGGTGCGACCTTGCCCACGTACATATGGACATTGAGGCCGAGGGGGAATATTCAGGCTGTGAAATACGTGTAAACGTCCTCGCCCCGGACGGGATATGCGTGTATTCAGGCACTGTCAACAGCGATAAAAAGGCAAGCCTTGATTTTGACCTCCGCTCTCCCCTCCTATGGTCTCCGGACAGCCCCGCCCTGTATACCGCGAAGGTTGCCATTGTGGGCGAGGGCATAGAAGATGAACACACCGTCCGCTTCGGCGTGCGGAAGGCGGAGTTTGACTCCGAGGACGGATTTTTATTGAATTCCAGAAAAACAAAGCTCTGGGGCGTGAACCTCCACCACGACGGCGGTGTTTTCGGCGCGGCGGCGCCCATCGAGGTGTGGCGGCGCAGACTGACGGTGCTTAAATCTCTCGGCGTAAACACCATAAGGGCGAGCCACAACCCCATGGCGGAGGAGGTATACGACCTCATCGACGAGCTGGGCTTTTTCCTTATCGACGAGCTATATGACAAGTGGGGCCACAGCTCCATGTATTTTGACGCCATATCGGACTTAGAGCGCCTTTCGGACCTTGAGACCATGGTCCGCCGGGACGCGAACCACCCGTCAGTTATATTGTGGAGCGTTGGCAACGAGGTCCGTGGGCAGTATACGGAGCGCTTCTATGAGACGTTGAAAACACTTTGCGACGCCTGCCGGAGGTTCGACCCCACCAGGGCCGTCACATGCGTGCTCATGGGCTTCGTCCTCCCCGAGGCAAACGACACCACGCCATTGGGGAAAAGGCTGGAAATGGCCCGGAGGTACGCGGACATTGTGGACGTATTTTGCGGAAATTACATGGAGCAGTTTTACGAAAAGCTCCGGGAGAGCGGCATGCGCAAGCCCATCATCGGCTCCGAGGTCCGGACGCTCTACCGTGGGGACTCACGCTTTGCCGACCACGTTAACATGAGCCCCGAGGGGCCCTGGGAGGTGGTCCGCCGCTACGACTGGGTGGCCGGGGCCATACTGTGGGCGGGCGTTGACTATCTGGGCGAGAGCCCCTTCTGGCCCCTTCGGGGCTGGACCGGGAGCGCGCTCGACTCCACGGGAGATATCAAGCTCCGGGGCTGGTACTGCGCCTCCAGGTGGCTATCCAAGCCCATGCTGAAATTAGCTGTCTTTGACGAGTCCGAACCCTGGGACGGCGCCCGGGGCATGTGGGGCTTTCCCCAGATGCGCCGGCACTGGGGCTACGACCAGTTTGAAAAGGTGATGCACGTGGCGGCCTTCACAAACTGCGACACGGTGAAGCTCTATCAAAACTCACAGCCGTACAGGACCGGAAGGCTTGCCGATTTCCCCGACGGCATGATACACTTTCGCCTCCCCTTCATCCCCGGGGTCCTGAGGGCCGAGGGGTATGTGGGAAATATGAAGGTCTGCGAGGACATACTGTACTCAGACTACGCCCCGGCGTCCCTGGATATCGTAACGGACAGGACATGCCTTCCCGCCGACGGGCACAGCGTGGCTTTCGTGGACGTATATGTCAACGACGCCCACGGCATACGCTACACCTCCGAGGAAAAAATGGTTTCATGGGAGCTTTCCGGCGGCGGCCAGGTCCTGGCTGACAACGGCGACGCCTGGACGGACTTCACTTTTGGTAAAAAGTGCTTGCCAACTCACTCCGGACATGTTATGCTATCCGTAAGAGCGCCGAAAAAGGCCGGAAAAGCCGCGCTTTTCATAGACGTGGAGGGCTTTGACCGGCAGACGGTGGAATTTGATTTTACTTAAGGGGGCGGGATAAATGAGACCTGTCAGCGTCAAAAACGTGGTCATCTCCGACCCCTTCTGGTCAAAAATACGGGACCTTGCCAAAAACGTCATACTCCCCTACCAGTGGCGGGCCCTCAACGACGAGATAGAGGGCGCGGAGAAAAGCTTCTGCATACACAATTTCAAGGCCGCGGCAAGGCTCAACGCCCGCCGGGGTGAGCCGGGCTTTCATGAGCCCCGGTGGTCCGACCCGGGCTTTTCCGTCTTTCCCGGGGCAGATGAGACGCCGGACCCGGATAAATTCTACGGCTTTGTTTTTCAGGATTCTGACCTATATAAATGGCTGGAGGCGGCGGCATATGTGCTGGCCTCGGAGAGGGATACGGAGCTTGAGGAAAGATGCGACTGGGCCATCGAGCTTATCGGTAACGCCCAGCTCCCCTCCGGCTACATCGACACATATTACATACTCTCCGGCATGGAGCGGGCCCTGACGAACCTCCGGGACAACCATGAGCTATACTGCATGGGCCACCTTATCGAGGCCGCCTGCGCCTATTTTGAGGCCACGGGGAAGGATAAGCTCCTTAACGTCGCCCGGGGCTTTGCGGACTTCGTCTACGATAAGCTGGGCCCCAAGGGGCGCCCCGGCTACCCGGGCCACGAGATAGCCGAGATGGCCCTGGCTAAGCTTTCGGAGCTCACGGGGGAGACTAAATATCTTGAGCTTTCGGAGCTTTTTATCAGGCGGCGTGGGACGGAGCCCAACTATTTCACCGCGGAAAAAAGAAAAAACGCCGCTCTCGACGGCAAATCCGTGAGCGACGATACTCCGGAGCGCCTTGCCTATTACCTGGCCGCGAAACCGGTGCTGGAGCAGGACGAGGCCGTGGGCCACGCGGTGCGGTGCATGTATCTTGCCTCTGGCATCGCCGACGTGGCGAGGCTCACCGGGGATAAGGACCTTCATGATGCCTGCGACAGGCTATGGCACAGCGCCGTACATGAAAAAATGTACATAACCGGCGGCGTTGGCGGCACAAGGGACGGGGAGGCATTCTCCTACCCCTTCGATCTCCCCTCCGACGCCGCCTACTCCGAGACCTGCGCCGCCGTGGGGCTTGTGTTCTTCGCCCGGCGTATGCTTGAGCTCCGGCCACGGGGTGAGTACG
>CANQUO010000041.1 GCA_947627085.1 uncultured Oscillospiraceae bacterium | reverse complement strand
CGGTGTAGAGATACTGGGCTATCCGGTGGTCGCAGAAGGGCACCCGGACCTCCAAAGAGCTCCACATGCTCATCCGGTCTTTGCGGTCAAGGAGCGTCTGCATGAACCAGTCCACATTTAAGTTCATCATCTCCTTCATCCGTTTTTCCAGCGGCGGCGTGCCCGGAAGGATCGAGGACTCATCGCATGTCCTGCGGTAATAATAGTCCACGTAATCCTTGGGGTCGATGCCGCCCAGGACCCCGTCCTTTAAAAAGCCCGCCCGCCAGAGGGTGGACTGGGCCCAGGGGAAGCCCTCGCGCTCCCGTACGGTGGGGTCCCGGTACCAGGGGTAGCCCCCGAATATCTCGTCGGCGCACTCGCCGGAGACCGCCACGGTGGCCTCATTTTTTATCTCCCGGCAGAAAAGGAGTAGCGAGGAGTCCACGTCCGCCATCCCCGGAAGGTCCCGGGCCTCCACGGCCTCATATAGGGCCGATACCAGCTCCGGTGAGTCCAGCGTCACGAGCTTGTGCTCCCCGGGGAGATACTCCCGCATGGCCATTATGAACTCCGGGTCCGAGGTGGGCTGGAATTTGCTCTTTTTGAAGTATTTCGCGTTATTTAAGTAATCCACCGAGAAGGTGCGAAGGGTCTCGCCGCGCTCTTTGAAATACTCGTAGGCCACGGAGGATATGAGGGAGGAGTCGAGCCCTCCCGAGAGGAAGGTCCCCACGGGCACGTCGGAGACGAGCTGGCGGCGGATGGCGTCAAGGACCAGGTACCGGACCTTCTCCGTAGCCTCCTCAAAGCTGTCCCGGTTTTCCTTGTCCTCAAGCCGCCAGTACCGGCGGAGGGTGAGCTTTCCCGTCTCCGGGTCAAAGTACCCGCACTGACCGGGCAGGAGCTCCCGCACGTCCCGGAATACGCCGCTCCCCGGCACCCGGCCCGGACCTAAGAGCATGACCTGGGCCAAGCCCTCCCGGTCGAGCTCCGGTTTTATATCCGGGTGGCAGAGAAGCGCCTTGAGCTCCGAGGCGAAGATGAGCGCCCCGTTCCTCTCGGCGTAGAAAAGGGGCTTTACCCCCATCCTGTCCCGGGCGATGAAGAGCCGCCGGGAGCCCTCGTCCCACACCGCGAAGGCGTAGATGCCGTTTAAACGCTCCACGCACTTATCCCCCCACTGGGCGTAGGCGTGTAGCAGGACCTCGGTGTCGGAGCGGGTCGCAAATTCGTGGCCGAGAGATATAAGCTCCGCCTTAAGCTCCGGCGTGTTGTAGATTTCGCCGTTGTATACTATGGTGCAGCCGCAAAATTTCATGGGCTGACGGCCGTTTTCCGGGTCCATCACCGAAAGGCGGGCGTGGACAAGCACGGCGCTTTCAAATACCGCCGTGCCGTTATCGTCGGGCCCCCGGCGGGATAAGACATTTTTCATCTTTTCAAATACGGGCAGAAGCGGACGGACGTCCCCGCCCACCTGCCCCGCGATACCGCACATAAGCTGACCTCCTGAAAAAACGGCGTCCACCCGGATGGGTGAACGCCTTTGTCGCTCATATTATATGCGGTGGGTGAGAAAAAGCTCACCCCACGCCGTTTATTCTGCAAAGCACGGCGGCCATAGCGGACCGGTCCATGGTGCCGCCGCCGGAGAAAGCCCCGGAGCCGGTGCCGTTGAGTAACCCGGCCCTGTACCAGCGGTATATCATAGTACCGTAGGGGTCGCTCTCCTTCACGTCCGGAATGGAGCCGGAGGGGATGGAGACCTTGTCGGAAAATACGGATTTCGGTATGACGGGGTCCATTATCCGCACCATCTCAAGCCGCGTGGCCTCACGGTCGAGGCTTGCGAAGGGTAGCTCGATTTCGCTTATGTACCCATTCACCACGCAGTAGTCGTAGGCCCCGGCCTTCCAATCGTTGAGCGTCGGGTCGGTGTCGCCGTTGAAGCGCGCGGCGGTCCTGGCGGCGAAGGCCACCACCTGGGCCAATGTGAGCTTGCTTTGTGGACTGAAGGTGGTGGGGGAGGTCCCATAAATGAGGCCCAGCTCGCTTCCCGCCTTCACGTAGGGGTAAAACCAGTCGCCGGTGGACACGTCGGTGAAGGGCGTGCCGGGCTCGCCGGAGGGTTTTTCCGGGTCGAAAAAGCTCACGGTGTACTTAAAATCCGCAGGCCCCCCGGCCAAGAACTTCACGCCGGAGACGGCGACGGTGTAGGAGCCCTCATAGGAGCTTATACCTGCGGGGCGGAAGATTATGCAGTTATTTACGCCGTAGCTTGTGGTGTCCACGTTGAAATATTCCCCGCTGTTGGAGGGGGTGTAGCCGGAGCCCCTGAAGGTCCAGACCCGGCCGTCGGACTGGCGGGTCAATGTGACGGTGACGTCGGAGCGGGAGGGCACGGCGTATATCTCCGGGTTCAAGGTGACGCTCCAAGCCTGATTTGCGGCAAATATGCCGGAGGAGGGGAAAAAGCCCGAGGCCGGCCAGGCGATTATGTCATAGTCCGGGGCCTTGCCGCCCATGCCGTATATGTACTGCGCGGAGAAAAAGCCGGAACCGGTCTTGGCCGGCACCGCGCCGAAGCCCGTTTTGTCCATGGTGGGATTTAAAAGCCAGCGCCGGTTGCCCAGCCTGTCCACACTGCTGGAGCCTGAGTCGTTCATCCACATGTCCACGCTGAAGGACAGGGGGGAGGAGCTTTGGGAGGCGGAGGAGAGGGCTATGGACTTCGACATGCCCTCCACACCCTTTTTATAGAGGTCCTCCGGCATCCCCTCGGGCATATCGGAGGACTGGCCCAGCGAGCCCTTCAGGGCGTTGAGGTACGCCGCAGCCTGGGCAAGCTCGGTGTAGTCGCAGTCCAGAGCCACGGATGGCAGTCCCGCTATGCGCCTTACGGCATTGAGCCGCGCTAAGGCCCCGTCAAGGTGCTCGCGCCTCACGCTCCCGGCGGACCAGGGCGAGGCAAAGCCGGGGCGCGTCTCCATGAGCTCCCCGGCGGAGCCGGAGCTTAAAAGCGCTACTATCTGGGCGGGGGTGAGCTTCGCCGTCCCCGCGACGCCGCTTTCTATCTCCCGGACCTCGTCGGCCCGGGCGGACAGGGGCGCGGCGCACAAAACGAGCACAACGGACAGACCGAACGAGACGACCCTTGAAAGAACATTTCTTTTCATCGCCGCACCTCCCTGAGTATATGTCATATGTTTTCGGCAAGATAGTGAAGGGCGTCAAGATACCCCTCGAAGCCACGGCCCTTTATTGTGAGCGCGCAGGCTGAACGGATGTAGCTTATTTTGCGAAATTCGTCCCTTGAGTCGGGGTCCGAGATGTGGACCTCCACCGTGGGGATGCCCACGGCCTTCACCGCGTCAAGGAGCGCCACGCTTGTGTGGGTGTAGGCACCGGGATTTATGATGATGCCGTCTATACGGCCGTAGGCCCCCTGGATGGCGTCCACCAGGGCCCCCTCGTGGTTTGACTGGTAAAACTCCACATCCACGCCCATTTTTTCGGACTCATCGCCGATCAACCGAATGAGGTCAGGGTATGTGCTCCTGCCGTAGATATCCGGCTCCCGGATGCCGAGCATGTTGAGATTGGGCCCGTTAATAACAAGTATTTTCACAAAAATCACTCCAGATATTTTCCGCGCACTGACTGAGCGTCCCGTCGTTTTTCACGGTCACGTCGGCAAACCGCCGGTAGAGCGGGTCCCGGGCGTCAAAAAGCGCCCGAAGTCCCTGGGGTCCCCCAGCGGAGAGGGGACGGCCCCGGGTGGTCAGCTGCTCCAGGTCCCGGTCGACGCGGTATATCCTGCCCGTCTGGTGCAGGAGCTCATAGTTTTCCGGCACGGTCACACAGCCGCCGCCGGTGGTTATTATCTGGCCGCCCCGGGCGCATATGTCCCGGAGGGCCTCGGTCTCGATTTTGCGAAATTCCGCCTCGCCACGGCTCGTTATGATGTCGGCGGGCCGCTGGCCTGAGTGGGCCAGGATATACCTGTCCGTGTCCACGATTTTTCTCCCGGACAGCTGTGCCACGAATTTCCCCACGGTGGACTTACCTGAGCCCGGCATGCCTATGAGCACGATATTCGTGGCGTCCCGGGCAAGCTTCCGGGTTATTTCCTCGATGAGGCCGTCGTCCAGCGTCTTGTCGAAAAAGAGCTCCTCCGCCGCCTTGGCCTGGGCCACCAGCATGGCAAGGCCGCCGGCCCGGGGTATGCCCAGTTCCTCGGCCTGCATCAAAAGCCCCGTGCGCGGGGGGTTGAAGATCACGTCCATCACGCCCTGAAGCTCCGGGAAAGCCCGAAGGTCCACGGGAGCGGCGGGACAATTTGGGAACATGCCCACGGGGGTGGTGTTTATGAGCATCTGGGCGTCCGAATTTTTTTCGAGATTGCCGTAATTGTTCTCCCCGCTGCGGGAGATGACCACGATCTCACGGGCGCCCAGGGACCTGGCCGCCGCGCGGGCGGTGTGGGATGTCCCCCCTGAACCCAATATTACCACTTTTTTACCCAAAAAATCAAGTCCCGCGCGCAAAATTGCGTGCTCTAATCCACATTTATCCGTATTATAGCCGAAAAGCCGACCGTTTTTATTGACGATGGTGTTTATCGCCCCAATATCCCGGGCGGCGGGGTCCACCTCGTCCACGTATTTAAAGACCTCCTGCTTATAGGGGATGGTCACGTTGACGGCCGTGAGCTCCGGACGGCGCAGAAAGCCCTCCAGCTCCTCCGGCTCCAGCTCGTAGAGCTTGTAGCCGCGACAGCCCATCATACGGTGTATCTGTGGGGACCAGCTGTGCCCCAGCTTCCGGCCTATCAGGCCCACTACCCGGCGCACCTCAGACCTCCTGATAGTTGCCCAGGTACCGAAGGGACCTGCAGGAGTGCTCAAGGCTCTCCAGCATGTCCACCACCTTGGGGTCACGGACGCTGGCCTCTATCTCAAAGAAGAAGAGGAATTCAAAGTCGTGACCCACCATGGGGCAGGACTCCAGCTTAATAAGGTTGAGCTCAAGGGCCGAGATGTGGCTCAGCACGTCATAGAGGGCCCCGGGCCGGTGCTCACAGCTGAGGACTAAGGTTATCCTGTTTGCTCCGGGGTACACGGCGGGCTTTTTCGTAATGCAGATAAAGCGGGTGTAGTTGTTGTCCGAGTTTTGTATACGCCCACAGTGAAGCGACTCCAGGCCGTAAAGCTCCGCGCAGTTGGAGCTTGAGAGGGCGGCCACGCCGCGCTCGGCGCACTGGGCCACGTATTTTGCGGCCACGGCGGTGTTGTCCATCTTCTCGATCTCCACCTTGTCGCCAAGGGACTTTAAAAACTCACTGCACTGCCCCAACGCCTGCTCGTGGGAGACTATCTTCTTGACCTCCGAAAGCTTCACCCCGGGCTTAACAAGGAGCTCATGGGAGATGCACAGCCTCTCGGAGCGGACGATGGACACGTCCTTTGTCTGGAGAAGATCGTAGACGGCCCGCACGGAGCCGTTGGAGCTATTTTCAATGGGCACTATGCCGAACTGACAAAAGCCGCTCTGCACCGCGTCGAACACGGCCTCGAAGGTCTTGACATAGACGATGTTGCCCCTGGGGAACATCCGGTCGGCGGCCATCTGGGAGTAGGCCCCCTCCACGCCCTGACAGGCGATGAGGCCCGTCTCCGGGAAGAGCTCCGGGGAGTTTTCTAAGGATTTTTCGATGAACGTGCGCACGTTTGAGCCGGTGTTGCGGTATTTGCGCTGATATGTCCGGCTGAGCTCAAAGATAGTGGAGAAAAGCCGGTGGGTGTAGAGCTCGTATTCCCCGGACTTCTCGCCCACGCGCCGGAGTATCTCGCGCTCACGCTCCTTGTTGAGTATGGGCATATTCTCCCGGGCCTTCACCTCGGCGACCTCCTTGGAAAGGTCCATGCGCTCCAAAAAGAGCTTAAGTATATCCGCGTCCACAAGGTCTATTTTTTCGCGTATCTCAGTAAGTTCCATTTTCCTTCTCCTCCATAAGTATGTCGAGTATTGTGAAGGCCGTGACGGCCTCGATGACCGGCACCGCCCGGATGGCCACGCAAGGGTCGTGCCGGCCCTTTATCTCCAGCATGGCCGGCTCCATTCTGGAAAGGCTCACGGTCCGCTGGGGCCGAGATATGGACGGGGTGGGCTTCATGGCGCACCGGAGAACGACGGGCATACCGGTGGTTATGCCGCCGATAATGCCCCCGGCGTCGTTTTTTGAGGTCCGGACCTGTCCGTTTTCGATTATGAACGGGTCGTTGTGTTCGCTCCCGCGCATTTTGGCGGCATTGAAGCCCGCGCCGAACTCCACGCCCTTCACCGCCGGAACTCCAAATAGGGCGGCGGCAAGACGGTTCTCGATACCGTCGAACATTGGCGAGCCCAGACCGGCGGACAGGCCCACGGCGGCACACTCAATTACCCCGCCCACGCTGTCAAGCTCGGCTCTGGCATCCTCAATGGCCCTCGCCATCTTCTCACCGGCGGCATCGTCAATGACCGGGAGGGACTTTGCGGCGATCGTCTCAAAAAGCTCATGGGTCGGGTGCAGGGGAAAAGCCTCGTCGGCGATACCGGCCACGCTCATTAGATGTGCCCCCACATATACGCCGCCTTTTGAAAGGAGCTGCTTCGCGATACCCCCGGCTATGCACAGCGGCGCCGTCAGCCTCCCCGAAAAATGGCCGGAGCCCCGCATATCCACGCTCTCGCCGTAGCGCATACGGGCGGTAAAGTCCGCGTGGGAGGGCCGTGGCAGGTCGGTGAGAGCGGCGTAGTCGCCGGAGCGCTGGTCGGTGTTCTCGATCATGGCGCAAAGGGGCGAGCCGGCGGTGACGCCGTCAACGAGCCCCGAGAGGAACACCGGCCTGTCCTCCTCATGCCGCTGGGTGGAAAGGCGGGAGGTCCCGGGCTTTCGGCGGGAGAGGAAGGCGTAAAGCTCCTCCTCGTCTATCCTCACCCCGGCGGGCAGTCCGTCAATGACCACGCCGATGGCCCGCCCGTGGGACTGGCCGAATACGGATATTTTCAGCTTGTGACCGATTTCAGAGGACACTGGCCTCACCTCCAAGCATTTTGAAGTCGTCAAAAAACGTGGGGTAGGATTTGTTCACCGCCTCGGCCCCCAAAATGGTCACCGGCCCGGAGGCTTTTGTAGCCAATATGGCGGCGGCCATGACAATACGGTGGTCGTTTGCGCCGTCTACCGCGCAGGAGTTGAGACTGTCCGTGCCCGTGACGGCGAGGAAATCCTGCCCCTCCTCGCATTTTGCCCCGAAGGCCCGGAGCATGGCCGAGGTGGATGCTATGCGGTCGGATTCCTTCATGCGAAGCCGCGCGGCGTTTATAAATCGCGTCTTCCCGTCCCTCACGGCGGCCATCGCGGCTAAGGGCGGCAGAAGGTCGGGTATCTGGGATAAGTCAATTTCGGTGTTCCCGGACTTGGCGAGCCTTTCCGAAAGCGCGGATACCAGCCTGTCCCCCTGGGGGGAGCTTAAGTCCAGCCCGCAAAGCTCCACGCTGTTTCCAAGGAGCCGAGCGGCGTACCAGAAGGCCGCCTGGGACCAGTCGGCCTCCACGGTGTAATCGCAGGGTAAGTATTTTTGATTTCCCTTTACAAAAAACCGTTGAAAATCCCGATTTTCAACGGAAATTCCGTATTTTTTCAGAACCTCCGCCGTCATGGTCACGTACTCCCGGCTCTCAAGGGGCGAGGTGATGACGATCTCGCTGTCCCCCGGCAGAAGCGGCAGGGTGTAGAGTAGGCCCGTTACGAATTGACTTGACACGTCACCGGGAAGCTCAAATACTCCGGGGCGCAGAGAGCCCATGACGGCCAGGTCCCCGGGGCCCTTTTCAAAATGGACGCCGGTTTTGCGGAAAATATCAAAATAGGGCTCCTGGGGCCGCTCCATCAGCCGCCCACGGCCCGTGAATTTCGCCCCGCCGCGCAAAACGAGGGACAGGGGGATGAGGAACCGGAGAGTTGAGCCGGACTCCCCGCAGTCGAGGACGGGAAAGCCGCTCTCGATGTCAAAAAGGGCGTCCATGCAACGCCTCGTGGCCTCGATGTCCTGAGAGGAGGCCAGATTTTCGATCCTGTCCGCCGCCCCGGCCAGGTACCCCGCGATAAGGGCCCGGTGGGACAGAGACTTTGAGGGGGGAGGGGTGACGGCCCCGGAGAGGGGACCGGGGATAACGCGTATGTCCATATTTCACCTCCCGAGCATGCGGGAAAGCAGCTCCAAAGCGTCGGATTTTTGTATTTTCAGGGGCTTTACCTTGCCGATATCCTCAATAAGTATGAGCGTCACGAAGTCGCCGGAGCTCTTTTTGTCAACCCCCACGGCCTTTTCAATGTGCTCAAAGCCGCAGGAGATTTCCGTTGGGAGGCCGAGGGAGGCCAGGACACCTTTGATTTTCCCGGGAACATCGGGGGCGGTGACGCCAAGCTCCACGCCGAGGTTTGCGGCGGTCACCATTCCGGCGGCCACGGCCTGGCCGTGGCTCCACTTGACGTAATCTCCCGCAAGCTCGTAGGCGTGGCCCAGGGTGTGGCCGAAATTCAATATCATCCGAAGGCCGGTGTCGTGCTCGTCCTCGTTGACGACCTTACGCTTTATGTCACAGCAGGTGTAGAGTATGTGGGTAATATACGCCATCAGGGCCTCCCTCGTGGGCCGGGCGGCCAGGAAATCGAAAAACTCCCTGTCCCATATGCACCCGTACTTCACCACCTCCGCCATCCCGGACATGAATACGTCCGTGGGCAGTGTGGACAGGACCTCCGGGTCCATGAGCACCAGCCTCGGCTGGTAGAAGGTCCCCACCAGGTTCTTCCCCTCGGGAAGGTCGATGGCGGTCTTGCCGCCCACGGAGGAGTCCACCTGACTTAAAAGGGTGGTGGGCGCCTGCACAAGGTCCACGCCCCTTAAAATGGTGGAGGCCGCAAGGCCGGCCAAATCCCCCACAACGCCGCCGCCCAGCGCCGCCACGCCGTCGGTACGTGTCATGCCGAAGGCGGCCATGGCGCTCCATATTTCCACAAGGGAGGCGGCGCACTTGCTGGTCTCCCCGGCGGGTATGACATGGGTGCGGACCATAAAGCCCCGGGTCTCAAGGGACGCCACAAATCTGGGGCCGTAGACGGGTCCAACGTTGGAGTCCGTCAGCACAAATATTTTCTTCGCCCGGGGAAGGGTGGCCTTGACAAGCTCCCCGGCCCGGTCCAGAACGCCGGGCTCGATGACTATATCGTAGCCTCCGCCGGCGTCAACATGAAGGGTCTTAGCGTCCATCATGTACCTCCCGCAGTCGTCTTGAGCTCACGGCCGTTTTTGAGAAGCTCCCGGAGCTTGTCGGGGTCGCCGTCACGAAGGGCCCCGAGATACTCGTTCAAGTGCCCGATTAGCGTCTCAAGCTCGCCCGTAAGATAGTCCCGGTCTGCCAAAAATAGCTGTGTCCACATGTTCTCGTCCAGGTACGCTACCCTGGTCATATCCCGGAAGGAGCCGGCGGAGAAGCCCATATGGGTCTGGGCCGTGGGGGATTTGACATAGGCGGAGGAGGTTATGTGGGCCAGCTGTGAGGTGTAGGAGATTATCCTGTCGTGCTCGGCGGGGGTGGAGTAGGTTATCATCCCGAAGCCCAAGGAGAGGAAAAATTCCTTGAGCTTTTCCAGAAGCGGCGCGTCGGTCCGCTCGTCGGGTGTCAGGATCATGGACGCCCCGGCGAAGAGGTAGGCGGTGGAGTTTTTAAAGCCCCCGTGCTCCTTGCCCGCCATGGGGTGTCCGCCGACGTAGGAAAAGCCGTATTTGCTGGCTAAGGGCCGGAGCTTTTCCACAATGAGGCGCTTTACGCCGCAAAGGTCCACTAAGACGGCGGAGCTTGATATGAGACGCGCGTTCTCCTCCGCCCAGTCGATGAGGGCCGCCGGGGGCAGGGCGGCCAGAATAAGGTCGCACTCGCCGATGCTCCGGCTGTCCAGCACATTGTCGATAGCCCCGGAGGCGAAGGCCAGGGCCATTGTGTCGGAATTGAGGTCAGCGCCGAGCACGGTGTGGTCGGTGTGGAATTTTACAGCCTTGGCCATAGAGCCCCCAATAAGCCCCAGGCCGACAATGCCGATGGTTGACATAATATCATGTTCCTTTCTGGCTCCCCCTCCGGGGGAGCTGGCACGCCGCTTGCGGCGTGACTGAAGGGGTGCCACGATGACAGAGCGCCAAATAAGAGAATCAGCTGGCACGCCGCCTGCGGCGTGACTGAAGGGGTGCTCCGATGACAGAGCGCCGATTAAGAGAATCAGCTGGCACCCTTACTTCTGCTCGCTTACCACCTTGTGGATGGCGCGGAGCTTGTTGGCGAGGGAGTCAAAGACGGCGGGCTTCAGGGACTGGGGGCCGTCGCAGAGGGCGTGGGCGGGGTCGTTGTGGACCTCGATTATAAGTCCGTCCGCACCGGCGGCCACGGCGGCGCAGGAGAGGGGGTCCACCAGCTCCCACTTCCCGGCGGAGTGGCTGGGGTCGATTATCACCGGAAGGTGGGAGAGCTTCTTCAGCACGGGGATGGCCGACACGTCCAGGGTGTTGCGGGTGTAGGTCTCAAAGGTCCGTATACCCCGCTCGCAGAGTATGACCTTCTCGTTCCCGCCGGCCATGATGTACTCGGCGCTCATCAAAAGCTCCTCGTAGGTGTTGGCAAGGCCGCGCTTTAAGAGTATTGGCTTGTCTATGGTGCCGAGGATTTTCAAAAGCTCGAAATTCTGCATGTTCCGCGCGCCAACCTGGATTATATCCACGTCCTCAAAAAGGGGCAGGTGGGAGGCGTCCATGAGCTCCGTGACGATGGGAAGGCCGGTGACCTCCCGGGCGAGCTTGAGAAGCCTTATGCCCTCGCCGTGGAGGCCCTGGAAGGAGTAGGGGCTGGTGCGGGGCTTGAAGGCACCGCCGCGGAGTATGGTGGCGCCGCTGGCCTTAACGGCCTGGGCGACCTCGATTATCTGTTCCTCGTTCTCCACCGAGCAGGGCCCGGCGATGAGGGTAAGGTTTCCGCCGCCGATTTTGGTGTTGCCCACCTCTATGACAGTGTCCTCGGGGTGGAATTTGCGGTTGGCGTTTTTATAGGGCTCCTGGATGCGCTTTACGTCCTCCACGATGTCCAGCGCCAGCAGAAGGTCCATGTCGATCTTCGACGTGTCGCCCACCAGGCCCATGACGGTCTGGTGCTCGCCAACGGAGGTGTGTATCTCGATGCCCTTGCTCCGAAGCCACGCGGTCAGGGAATCGACTTGAGTCTGGTTGGGGTTTTCCTTTAAAATTACTATCATGGTTTATTCTCCTTATTGCCCGAAAAAAATTCCCACAGCCGGTCTGGCCGCGGGAATTGAGGCGCTTTATATTGCCCTTCAACCTTTTTCAGCCAAACCGATCAAGCCTTACCAAAATAATAGGTAAAGCTAAAGTAAAAGCCGAAATAGTTGTTTGTAAGCGCGGAATTTTTCATACACGCACCTCAGGGCCGTTATTGGTGCAATAATAGCACTTTATCAGCCAAAAGACAATATGGCAAATTGCACAAAATACGAAAAACCAGCCGATTTATCAAAAAAATCGCCGCCTGTTGACATTTTCGGACAGGCGGTGTAGTATAGTCGTAGCCCCATTTGGGGGAGAGCCTGCAGGGATGATGCGTCCATGACGGCGAATCCGCTTTTCCCGGAACGTCAAGTGAAGGGAGGTGGATATGGCGTGCGAAAAAACTTACTTAAGATAATGATTATCTTGGTCCTGCTCGTGGCTTTTGCCATAATTCAGGATATGTTTTTTCCCATATACGCCAGCTGACCGTCCGGACGCACCCAGACGGCCAGCTGATTACAAATTAAGCTGACATTGCGGGTTCCCGTCATGGTGACGACATCCCTCACACTCTCAGTATACCCTCTCTTGACCTCCTTGTCAAGGGGGGTATACTCATTTTGGGGAACTTGCGGAAAATGATCCCCGCCCGGAGGGAGGCTTTTTGGGGGAATGGGCGGGTCTGGGACCCGCCCATACGGGGTGAACGGAAATCTTCCATAATAGGCGTAGGGGAGGGTCCTAAACCCTCCCGTTTTTGATTTGCTGGGGATGATCAGTATTCGTACACGCCCTCGAACACCAGGACGGCGTCGCCGGTGAGGGTGACGAACTCGTCGGAGTAGTTGACGGTCACGTCGCCGCCGGGGAGCTTTACGGTGATGTCCCGGGCTTTTCTGATGGTGCCGCGCTCGGTGGCGGCGATGACGGCGGCGCAGGCGGCGGTGCCGTTGGCCCGGGTCTCGCCCTCGTCGGGAGCAAATACCCGGATGCGCAGTGTGTCGTCATTGACGACCTTCACAAACTCCACGAAGGCCCCCTCCGGGAGGATGCCGGAGCTCACGAGGGCGGAGCCCACTCCAATCACGTCCATATTGCCCAGGTCGTCCGTAAAGACGGTGCAGTGAGGCACGCCCAGGGAGGAGCAGGTTATGCGATACTCCTGTCCGTCCACGGTGACGGGCTCGTCGATGACCCGGGAGACGCCGATGAGGTTCACCTGCATCCTGCGGGCGTCAAGGAACGCCGTGCCCATGTGGACGCTGACGGTGCTGACACGGCCGTTGCGGGTGTAGAGCTGGAGGGACCGAACGCCGGTGTCCGTCTGGATGGTCATGTGCTCGTGGGGGACGATGCCCTTGTCGTATAGGTACTTGCCCACACAGCGGATGGAGTTGGCGGCCATGCGCCCCTCGGTGCCGTCCCGGTTGAAGATGCGCATCTTGGCGTCCGCCCCGGCGGAGTTTTCAATGAGCACCAGGGCACTGCCGCCGATGCCGGTCACCCGGTCGCAGAGCGTGACGCTCAGAGACTCGGGGCTAGTTATGCGACCGTCCCGGTTATCGAAGAAGATATAGTCGCTGCCGCAGGTGTGCATTTTCGCGAAGCGTATGAGCTCACGGCTCTTTCGCATGTTGTTGAGGTCCACAAGCTCGGTGTTCTCGTTGGTGAAGCGGCTCATGAGGGTGTCGGTCAGGGCCTCGGCGGTGTCGAGACTTGTGATGCAGGGTATGCGCATACGCACGGCCCTGGCGTGGAGCTCGATGTAGTCACCCATGGTGTCGTCATAGAGGGCACCGGTGTAGACGATGAAGCTTATGGCCCCGGCGTCCATGAGGGAGTAGGCATCGTGGACGTGCTTCACCGTTGTGACCTCAAGGCCCAGATTTCGTACCACGTTGGCGGTGTCCGGGGTGGCGTAGAGGACCATGTGGAGGTCGTTGAGCTTCTTGGCAAGGCGCACCACGTCGGGAAGATCGTGGTTTTCAATGGACAGGAGCACGCCGTTTTTGCCGGGGGTGAAGGCGTTCGTAAGATCGTAACCCGCGGCCCGAAGGCCCTTGAAAAGCGCCTCGGTGAAGGTGCGGCCCAAGCCCAGCACCTCGCCGGTGGACTTCATTTCCGGACCCAGCATGGAGTTTGCGTCGGTTATTTTTTCGAATGAGAACAC